>NZ_BEHC01000009.1:0-68038 GCF_003112495.1 Enterococcus sp. H57 | reverse complement strand
GTTGGATCGGTTGACCGTCGGCTAATAGATTTACTGTGATCGTCGTCGGTCGTTTGCCGTCTTGGTTCTCATTGTCTTCCCATGTTTTTTGTCCTGAGACTGAAATGACTTCTTTATTCTCATTTGTAACGACTAGCCCGTTTTCAATTTTTTGATAACCTGAAGGGACATAATCATTTCCGTTTTGATCTACTTCTTGCACTTTAAACGTATATTCGTTTCCACTATCATCATACTGTTGGATATCTTCCCAAGTCACTGAAGTTATTCCATTGTCTAATCGTTTTGTTTCTGCATCAGGAACTGGTTCCCAATTGTTTGTACTTGCTCTGAATAATTTAAAATAAATACTCGGTCTTGGAGTGGTTCCACCGTTCCAAATTTTAGTTGCTGTGATGTTCGTAACCTTTTTCTTGTTATAAATAGGTAAACTGACTCCCTCTGTATCATTTTCGTTTATGGAGAATTTGAGTTCATTTGAACTTAGTGGATCAAAATCAATCCAATTGGGTGCTTCTTTTTCTTTTACAACATAGTCTCCTACTTGCAGGCCTTTGATACTAGCTTCTCCCTGTTCATTCGAAGTCAACAGGATACTAGACTGTCCTTGAATAGGCTGTTCATCTGCTCGTCTTAATTCGAAAGTCACATTTGGGATACCAATCTCTGTGTCATTAATATATTTGAAAATCTTCAATTAGCCTCTAACTGTACCGTTGACTCCACCAGAAGCTGAAATATTTTTAACTGTATGATTGAAACTTTCTCCATCAACAGCAGGTTTATTAAATTCTTTAAACCAAGCTTCCGAATGATTCTCAAAATTTATTTGTTCTGGGTTTTCTATGATCGTCTTATAACTCACCATTATTTTCCTAAGATTGACAAAGTTTTTTGGTATAGTTATTTCAATGTAATTATCAGTTACTGAAAAATTAAATGTAGCGCCGGGGAAATCTTGTAAAAATTGTTGGATTCCCTCTTCTCCTCTATAAACCTTCTGTTCACCTAAGTGTATTTGATTAATTTCAAACGTACTTGGATCTAATCTTTGTCCACTTTGGATTTCATCACTGATTTTAACTGGTTGTTCAACATAAGTGCCGTTATTGTTAATATTCAAAAACCATCGAATGTGCTTAGTATCTTCAGGTAGCATGTCTCCTGTTTTATAATAAAAAACGCTAGAAGAAGAACCAGAAGCTGGCTTTGTCACATTTACAGTAGCTGTTTTATCACCGCTCGTCACGGTGAATGGTCCCGTATTTTCTTCACCGGTATCGGTTACGTTTCTGGCCTGTATCTCAAATTGCCCCCAACCTTCTACTGAGTCTAGGTTTTTAATATTTTCATTAAACACAACCTGCGCAGAATCTTTTCTGACCGTTAAAGTTCCAACATTTTTATTTTCAATCATTAATGGGATTTCTTTTTGGAATCCTTCACCGCGAATATTTCCTTCACTTGGCCAATTGATCCAAAGATAATCACCTGGTTGGATATTTTGTTTTTTTTCGTCAAACGAGAATTTTACTTTTATGTTTCCTCCATCTGTAATATTCGTTGGGTCCACGGTCAACGAAGTGACATTACTGCTGATATCTCTGCCTGCATCCGCATAGACATGAACAGGAATCAGTGATGTTATATTAGTAATAATAAATAACATTGATAAAATAATATTTCTACACTTTTTCATTTTTTCTATCTCCCCTATTTTAACTAAAAATAAAACCTACTATATCATCTCTCAAAAATCCTTTCTTCAATTCCTCCCCCACTCATTTCCAATCTTTTAACTAAAAAATTGATAGTTATTTTACAAATATTTATAAAAAATAAATATGCCAAAAAACTGTTTTTACAAGGTTTTTCCTAATGTAAATTATTTTTTCGCATATATTCATTTTATTTTACTTATTGCTTTCATTTTTTCAATCTATATTTCCAATTTTTAACTTACAAAAATGCAACATTAATAAATAACGATAGTTTCATAAAATACACTTTTAATTAACGTTATTAGTTTATACTAGCTGTTTTTGTGTTAATTAAAGGATAAAATACAATATAAAGAAACATCTGTTTCTTTATTTAGAATAAAAAAATACAGACTCTGTTCAAATAAATGAACCTAGCCTGCATTATGAGATTGACTATACTTTTTAATTCATTGAGATGAATAACTCGTTTTTATAAATGCCCAAAAGTAATCGGTGCCGAAGCCATTCCTCGACCTAATTCTTTTTCAAATTTTCCTATTGTTGATATCTCCATATAAAACGGTGATACTGGTTTAGACAATTCTCCCCTGATTGCTAACGGACGTAAACTACGTTCCAAATTATTTATGACTTTAGGATAATACTGACCTTTTTCTAAGCCTGTCTTTGCGTCTATCAAAAGTATACGTTCCTTTTCTTTGATCTCTGGATTTAAAACGAGATCATATAATTTTAGTACCATGTTTTCTATTTCTTCACTTTTAGACATCACGATTTCCTCCCAAAAATATATTTCTTCCCACTACATTCTATAAACAAAGTATACGCTACATCTAGATTTTTTTAAATCATTACTGGATTGTTAAAACCTTTCAATACACTGTTATGGCAACGATTTTTATTTTAAAAACATTCTAAATTAAATCAGTAAAAATTTTTATTCTAAGATTTTTATTAGAATTACGCCTAATTTGTGTCTCTCAGGGCAATTCTAAGAACGTTTCAAGAGATAGCGACACTATCGTTATCGAAAAAGGCGAAAACCTATCTCATTTTCTGCTAATGTAAGTTGGTTTAGCTTTTGTTAATATGACTTTATGAAAATGGAGGTAATTAAATATGATTTTTCCTAAAGTTAATGAAGCAAGCTTGAATAAAGGATCCTTTTTTCATATCTATGAAAACGAAGATTTTGAACTGTATAATATCCTTTCACAAAAAGAGGTCATCGAAAACCAAATAATCTGCCATCCAATTATTTACAAATCTATTTTCAAGTATGCATTTTTTGCTTCCAATGATTTTCAAAGAATGGAGATTACCGACTGTATATTCGAAAACTGTGATTTTTCAGGCTGTATATTGACAAAAAGCATGTTGCATCGCGTGAAATTTGTCAATTGTAAATTAACAGGTACTAAATTGATGGAAAGTTATATTGGGAACACGTTATTCGAGAATTGTAAAATGGACTATGTAAATTTATCTGGTTCAAACATAAAAGAAAGTACCTTTGAGCACTCTGTCTTATCAAGCGCAGATTTTGTAGACTGTTCCCTCACTAAAATAATGTTTTCTACTAATGATTTAGAAAATGCTAGCTTTTTTGATACTGATTTAAAAAATATCGATTTAAGTAGCAACTCCTTTGAAATGATTGAAGTACGCTCGGAACATCTAAAAAATTGTACGCTTAATCAGTTGCAAGCACTTGGTTTTGCTAGAAAATTTTTACAAATAAAAGTAGTATAATCAAAATGAATATATAAGATAAATTTTTAGCAATACAAATATCCATAAAAAAACATTGCCTATTTTAACTCTTCATGTATACTGACTCTATCTTCAAAAACTGAATAGTAGGAGTTATTATCATGAATAACATTTTAGGAAAAAAAATAGAACTTAAAAAAGGGATATTGGGCACTATTGTCGTTGTACTCGGTTTGTTAGGGTTGCTATTTGCGCCATCCATTATTAGCATTTTTTCTTTAACTATCACTGGATTTATAGCATTTACACTTGTTTTTGGTAAAAAAGATACGAAAAAAATGTTCTCGAAACCTGTCGCTCCTGTCAAAAATATAGCCAAATATTTTTTTATCAATGTAGTAATCAGTGCCGCAGTCTCGGTATTTTTGCAACAAATTTTGAAATGGGGTTTAACAGGCAATCCAATAAATGAGGCTTTCAGCCCGTTATTATTTATTATTTTGCCTATCATGATACTTGGAGAAGAATTGTTCTCAGTGTATTTTCTCGCTATTTTTTCTAGTAAGTTCAGCATTCCTGTCGCTAGTTTCTTGTCAGCAATCATCTTTGGATTTATCCATTACAGTACTTATGATAATGGAAATATTTTACACACTGTAGCACACATCCTTTTGATACAAGGGGTGGCAAGATTGTTATTCAACCAAGCTGCCATTAAAAGCAACTCGATCATTACAAGTTGGGCAGTTCATGTGATATTTGATTTCACAGCTATATTGCTAGTCGTTTTATTCTCCTAAATTTTTATAGAAATAATACATGCTCTATTGCTAAGAAAGCATACTTTATTTCCTTTAAACAAAAAGACAGATGTATCAATGGATTAAAAATCCTTGATATATCTGTCTTCTCTTTTAATGCCAGCTATAGGGATCGAACCTACGACCTACGCGTTACGAGTGCGTTGCTCTACCAACTGAGCTAAGCTGGCCTTATCCAAAAGAAATTATATACTCTATTTGGCTGATTGTAAAGAGTCCGATGGAAAATTAGTTCAATTTCATGATATTTTTCATAAAACGTGGTATAATTGATGTGAAAGGCAGGTTTTATGAAAATGGCAACTTTTGGAAAATTTGATACAACTATCGTACCATCGGAAATTGGTGAAAAATTCAAGATCAATACTCACGTAATGTTCACAATTCACGGCAAGTCGCAAACTGGAACGATTTCAAAGCAATTGAAAAATTCCGCTGTTGTTGAGATTGATGAAACTGCAGAAAATGCGAACTTGATGACGCAAAGTAAGGGTGTAGTAATCGTTAACTACAAAGAACTAAAAAAGATTTGAATTTGACCATCTCTGCATTTTTGGGATGGTTTTTTTATATGCAAACGAAAGCTGTGAAAAAGCTGTTCTGCATCAAACATTAAAAATGACCAAAAAAGGATGTGACAAAAGTTGTGTCACACCCTTTTTCGTATTTACTTATTTTGTACCAAACAAACGGTCACCCGCATCCCCTAGTCCAGGAACGATATAACCATGTTCATTCAATTTTTCATCTAGAGAAGCTGTATAGATGTCAATATCAGGATGCGCTTCTTGCAAAGCTTTTACTCCCTCAGGTGCCGCTACCAAACAAACAAATTTAATGTTCGACGCGCCACGTTCTTTCAATGCATCGATTGCCATGATTGCTGATCCGCCTGTTGCCAACATTGGATCTACTACAAACAACTGACGTGCATCAATGTCTTCTGGAAGTTTGACGAAATATTCATGTGGTTCCAATGTTTCTTCATCTCGATAAAGACCGATATGTCCCACTTTAGCAGCTGGAATCAATTCCAAGATACCGTCAACCATTCCAATACCTGCGCGCAAGATTGGAATAATCGCTACTTTTTTACCAGACAACGTTTTTTGTGTTGTTTCAGTGATCGGTGTTTCGATCACGATGTCTTCCAATGGCATATCCCGTGATACTTCATATGCCATCAACATAGCGATTTCATCGACTACTTCACGAAAAACCTTTGTTCCGCAGTTTTTGTCCCGAATAATAGTTAGTTTGTGTTGAATCAATGGATGATCGATCACTTGAAATTTGCCCATTTTTTAAGCTCTCCTTTGTTCTGTCGTTTCTTTTTAATTGTAAAACAAAATCAAGTGATTGACTAGTCAAACTCGCCATTTTTCCTAAGAAAATCCGTTTTTGAAAAGAAGTTTTCCTGCGGACAAGCAAAGCTTATTCTTTTTTCTTGATCCAAGAAGTAGATAATGCCATTGCTGCACGCGTTGCCTTTGTCTGATCCATAGCATTTACCATGACAAAATCATGGATGATTCCTTGGAAGCGTACTTGTGTAACAGGAACCCCTGCATCACGAAGTTTGCGCGCATAAGCCTCACCTTCATCTCTTAATACATCCGCTTCTCCCGTTAAAATCATTGCTGAAGGAAGATCATTTAGTTCATTTATATTTGCTCTCAAAGGCGAAGCTGTGATTTCAGCACGCTCTTCTTCATTCGTCGTATATTGGTCCCAAAACCACATCATTCCTTCTCTTGTCAAAAAATAGTTTTCTCCGAATTCATGATAGGAATCTGTATCAAAATCAGCGTTTGTGACTGGATAATACAGCAATTGCTTGGATATTGGGAGGCCCTTTCGTTCTTTTGTTAAGATCGTCATGACTGTAGCCATGTTACCACCTACTGAATCTCCTGCAACGATTAGATTCTCGAGATCCAGATTTTTTGACTTGGCTAATTTATTCAGCTGTTGCAACACAGCATAATTTTGTTCAATTGCTGTTGGATATTTTGCTTCTGGTGATCGACTATATTCTGGAAAGACAACGACGGAATTCGTACGAACCGCAAGTTCTCTGATCAATTTATCATGGGTTTGAGCACTGCCAAAAACCCAGCCTGCTCCATGAATATAAAAAATAACTGGTAATTTATCCATATTCCCTTCTGGTCGTACGAGACGAATATTGAGTTTTCCCCATTCGCCAGTATCCACCATCAAGTCTTCAATATCGACGGAATATTTGTTCACAGGTGATTCTTGTACTTCTTCTAGTAAAGCTCTTCCTTCTTCCGGTGCTAGTTCATAGATACGCGGATGAGGCGCATTTGCATCACTGAATGCTACTGCTTCCTTTTCTAACGAGATACGATCAGTCATGACTTTTCCTCCCTAAGATTTAGTGTGAAGACTAAAATTACACCTCATATACTAGAGAGCATCACCGATATTGTCAAAGAATCCGTTTTCCCAAAAAATAAACAGAAAAGCCCAACATTGAACTTTTCTGTTTACTAATGGAATTTAAATTTTTATTTTTTATGCAACGGAAATTTTTCAGTTAATTCGCGTACACCTGTTTTGACTTCGTCTAGTTGAGCGTTATCATCTTTTGCTTGTAATGCTTTGACAACTAGTTCAGCCACTTTTACAGCATCTTCTTCTTTGAACCCGCGAGTAGTGATTGCTGGCGTGCCGATTCGAATACCGCTTGTTTTGAATGGACTTAGTGTTTCAAAAGGAATCGAGTTTTTATTTACAGTGATATTCATACTGTCCAAAATGCTCTCTGCTTCTTTTCCATTTATACCTAACTCGCGAACATCGATCAACATCAGATGATTATCTGTCGCCCCTGAAATGACTCTGGTTCCAATTGCTTGATTGAAAACTTTGACCATTGCTTTTGCATTGGCGATGATTTGTTCACTATATTCTTTAAATGCAGGATCTAATGCTTCTTTGAATGCTACTGCTTTACCCGCAATCACATGCTCTAGAGGGCCGCCTTGAATACCAGGAAATACCGCACTATTTATTTTTTTTGCTAATGCTTCATCGTTTGTCAAAATCATGCCGCCTCGAGGGCCACGCAATGTTTTATGAGTGGTAGTCGTTGTGATATCTGCATAAGGAACTGGATTAGGATGAAGTCCTGCTGCTACTAATCCTGCGATATGTGCCATATCTACCATCAGTTTTGCGCCTACTTCATCTGCGATTTCTCTGAATTTCGCAAAGTCGATCGTTCGTCCGTAAGCACTGGCACCTGCTACGATCAATTTTGGTTGATGTTTTCTAGCTAAAATACGTACCACATTATAATCAATAACTTCTGTTGTCGGATCAACACCGTAAGCAACAAAGTGATAGGTTTTGCCACTGAAGTTGACTGGTGATCCATGTGTTAGATGTCCGCCTGCGGAAAGATCCATTCCTAAGATCGTGTCCCCTGGTTCTACCAAAGCGAGATAAGCAGCCGTGTTGGCTTGAGAGCCGGAGTGAGGCTGGACGTTCGCAAATTTCGCTCCGAATAATTCTTTTGCACGGTCAATCGCTAAATTTTCAACGATATCGACAAATTCACACCCACCATAATAGCGATGCCCTGGATAACCTTCTGCGTATTTATTTGTCAAGATACTTCCTTGTGCAGCCATCACTGCTTCGGAGACAAAGTTTTCAGAGGCAATCAGCTCCAAATTATGTTCTTGTCTTTCTTCTTCTTTGGCGATCGCAGCCCAAAGATCAGGGTCAAACGTTTTGTAATCTACCACAAACAACAGCTCCTTTTTATTTTCCTACAATTTTATTTTTCCCATCAAAAACAAATTGCCAAATATTCGTATCTCTTCTATTACGATTAGTTACGCTTAGTTTTTCGTTCACTGATAGAAGATTTACTTGATAGCATTGTATCATACTAAAAGAATGCGACAATAACCAATTGATCATTTTTCAAAATAATTTTGTCCTGCTGCTTTTTTCAAGCGATTCATATAAGCATTCCCCAATCCAGTTTCTGGATACACTTGTACAAAAATCAAATCTAATCCAAGTGTTGGTTCATCTAATCCTCTTAGACCTGCAAACAATCCTTTAGCCGCCGCTTCTACTGAGTTGTCGTTATACATATAAACAGCTGCAGTATCTGTCCGCACTTGATCCGCAATTTCGGGGCTTGCTATGACACCTGCACGGATCTTCTTATTTTTTGCCCATTGAACTGCAGTTGACCAATCGCCATCTCTGACCATCAGAACACGTGTATCGGGTGAGTAGTGTTTGTATTTCATCCCAGGGGCTTTTGGTGTTTCATTTTCTTTTACAAGATGCTGATCAATAGCAACAGGAGATTCGATGACTGCTTCGATTTGTTCTTTCGTTACTGCACCTGGTCGTAAAATCATAGGCATGGCTGTTGGATCACTTAAATCAAGAACAGTGGATTCTACACCAATTCGCGTAGCTCCATCATCAATAATCCCGGTAATTTTTCCTTGTAGATCATGATATACATGATCTGCAGTCGTTGGACTTGGTTTTCCCGACGTATTTGCACTTGGACCGACAAGCGGAACACCGGAAAGTTCGATTACTTCTAGTGTTTTTTTGTTATCCGGCATACGAAATGCAGCTGTGGATAATCCTCCCGTCACAACTGAGGGCAAAGTGTCTTTTTTGATCTTAAATATCAAAGTTAATGGTCCAGGCCAGAAGTTCTTCACAATCTTCTCTGCTGCCGGATGAAAGTTGTCCACATACTCTTTTACTTGTTCAAAAGAGGCGACATGGACGATTAATGGATTATCTTGCGGTCTCCCTTTTACAGAAAACACTTTCTTGACAGCGTTTGGTAAAAGAGCGTTGGCGCCCAATCCGTATACTGTTTCGGTAGGAAAAGCAACAAGTTCTCCTTCTTTCAGTGCTTCGGCTGCCTCTTGCAATTCTGTTTCATCATATCGTTTCGTTTCCACAGTTTATCCACAACCCCTTTTTCATACATTCTTATTTTGTCTGAGTTTATCCTCAAGTTTTCCACTGTTTGTGGATAATCTATTTGTCAATAGTGGATAAACTTGTTGATAAACCAAAAAGTCGTTTACATCCTTGTCAAATAAGTGTTTTTTTATAATAAAAAAACAAATAAAAAATTTTTCATCCACAACTTCAACCATAAACTTGGATCATTCGTTCATTGCCAAAAAGATCCTTTTTTATCGCCACTTTTTTATCTGGAAATGCTTGCTGAAATATTTTTTTTACTGCTTCACCTTGGCGAAATCCGATTTCTAAAAAAATCTTTCCATTTGATTTTAGTACGCTTGGTGCTTCAACTGCTATTTTTTCATAAATAGCTAATCCATCGTTCTCAGCAAAAAGGGCCATTTTAGGTTCGAATGACCGGACACTTTCATCCATCAGTTCCCATTCATTCCGACTGATGTACGGCGGATTAGAAATAATCACATCAAATTGCTGATCCATTACTGGTCCTAATGTATCTCCATGATAAAAACTGATTTTCGTTCCTTCTTTCTGAGCATTTTCTTTCGCTACTTCTAATGCTTCTTCTGAAAGATCCACAGCAGATACATGCCAATTTTTTCTTGCTGCTTTCAAACTAATAGCAATTGCTCCAGTCCCTGTCCCAATATCTATCACTTCTAACGGTACACCAGGCGTCTCCTCTAAACACCATTCGACTAACTCCTCTGTTTCTGGTCGAGGGATCAGTGTTGCTTCAGTTACCTTTAACCGATGATCATAAAAATCTGCATATCCTAGCAAATACTGAGGTGGATGATCTGCAAGCAGAAGTCGCAGATCGGTTTCGATCAACCGCTGTTCTTCTTCTGAAATCTCTTCGTTCATATGAAGGAGCCAATCAAGTTTTTTCCATTGTTTTCGTTCCAAAAATAAAAATTGGATACTATATGCTTCTTTCCCATGATCCTCTAAAAAAGAAGAAGCCCGTGACAGGACTTCTCGATAGGTCATTTTACCCATTTTGCATAGCTTCCAGTTTTGATGTTTGATCATACATGATCAATGCATCAACGATCTCATCTAATTTCCCTGCTAAAATCTGATCTAATTTTTGGATAGTTAATCCGATACGATGATCAGTCACACGATTTTGCGGGAAATTATACGTCCGGATCCGTTCTGAACGATCCCCAGTTCCGACTGCTGATTTTCGATTGGCATCATACTCGCTTTGTGCTTCTTGCTGGATCTTATCGTACACACGAGCACGCAAGATTTTCATTGCTTTTTCACGGTTCTTGATTTGAGAACGTTCATCTTGCATAGCAACAACGATCCCTGTTGGTAAGTGAGTCAAACGTACAGCAGATGCTGTTTTATTGACGTGCTGTCCGCCAGCACCTGAAGCATGATAGATATCTGTACGGATATCTTTGTCTTCAATATCGATCTCTACTTCTTCAGCTTCTGGCATCACGACAACTGTTGCGGTGGAAGTATGGATACGCCCTTGCGATTCAGTTGAAGGAACACGCTGGACGCGGTGCGCACCACTTTCATATTTTAATTTCGAATATACGTTGTCTCCGGTGATCATCATGATCACTTCTTTATATCCACCGATTCCGGTAACGTTAGCTTCCATCACTTCTGTTTTCCAGCCTTGTGCTTCAGCATACTTTTGGTACATATTGAAAAGATCGCCAGCGAATAATGCTGCTTCGTCTCCGCCTGCTGCTCCACGGATTTCCATGATGATATTTTTATCGTCATTTGGATCTTTTGGTAAAAGCAAGATCTTGATTTTTTCTTCTAAGACTTCTTTTTCTTTTTTTAATTCAGATAATTCTTCTTTTGCTAGTTCAGCCATTTCATCATCCAGTTTTTCACCAAGCAGTTCTTCTGTATCGGTGATTCCTTGTACTACTTCTTTATAACGACGATAAACTTCGACTGTTTCGCGCGTGTTTGCTTCTTCTTTTGAAAGCTGCATAAAACGCTTTGTATCAGAAATCACTTCTGGGTCACTTAAAAGTTCTCCAAGCTCTTCATAACGGTCTTCAATTGCTTGTAATTGATCGTACATGCTTATTCTCCTTCTGTAATCATTGATGGGTGAAAGTAATGTTTTCGACAAACGGGGTAATAAGCTTCATTTCCGCCAATTTGCACTTGATCGCCTTCATAAACAGGGTTTCCATCAATATAATGTAAATTCATGATTGCTTTTTTGTGGCAGAACCAACAGATTGTTTTCATTTCTTCGATTTTGTCTGCATAAAGCAATAAATATTTTGATCCTTCAAATAACTCGTTTCGAAAATCATTTTTCAAACCAAATGCCATAACCGGAATATCCAATTCGTCCACAATTCTCGTAAAAGCAATGACATGTTTCTTTTTTAAGAATTGCGCTTCATCGATCAGCACACAATAGGGTTTGCTTTCCATTTTCTGAATTACGTCAAATACGTCTGTTTCTTCAAATATCGGCATCGCATTACGTTTCAGTCCGATTCGGCTTGAAACAACGCCTAAACCATCTCTTGTATCAATACCGCTTGTCATTAAGACAACTGGCTTATTTTGTTCTTCATAATTATGTGCGACTTTTAGGATCTCGATCGTCTTGCCGCTATTCATTGCGCCATACTTAAAAAATAGTTGTGCCATGCTCTTTTTCACCTTCCAATTTGTTCCTATGGTATTATACTTGATTTTCAGCATTTTTTACAGTGAGAATTTTCATCAAGCACAGATTAGTATTAAATCTATTGCTCACTTTTGTTCCAATTTTTTGACAAGAACTAAACATGGGTTCCATTCATCCCATAAATTTGGAAAAACTTCCAACCTTGAAAATCCTAATGATTCGTAGAAACAAATAGTTTGATCATATATAGAGTAGTGCCCCTCGTCTACAGTCTTCACTTGCAAATATTTGTAATGTTTTGCTGCGTAACCTTCTGCTTCTTTAAAAAGTTTTGTTCCTAATCCTTGGTGATGATAGTCTTTTTTTATTCCCATACAATAGATTTCGGCAGTATCTTCACTTGTCTGTGAAAGAGTGATAAAGCCTAAATATTCTTCTTTTCTTTTTTCACACCATAAAGGTAGTTTACTTGATTCCTCGATATATTTTTCCGTTGATTCAGGAAGCCCAAACCACTCAGGCAAGTCTAGTAATATTTCTCGGACACACTTTCCTTTTTCCTCTCTATCTTTTACAAACGATATCGGCATATTCTTTCTAGATTCTCCCTTTTTGAATTGAGTATAGCATGCTTTCTTTCTTTTCACGTGCTATAATAAGTTAAAATTTCAAAGTTTTACGTAAGGAGCTATTTGATGACAAAAAATATTTTTGATTCCATCGCTAACCATTATGATTCCCCTGACCGTCAAGCATTAGCCAAGATTATTCGCGAAGAACTAACTACTTATCTACCGCGCGACAGCCACCAAAAAGTCCTGCTGGATTACGGAGGCGGAACTGGGCTTGTTAGTTTACCGCTTGCGGAAAGATTCAAAGAACTGATCATTGCCGATGCTTCAGAAACTATGCTGAAAATGGCAGAAGAAAAGATCCAAGCAGCAGATCTGAAAAATGTCCGAACGATCCACGCTGATGCTTCTGTCGAATTTCCTGCTGTCCAAGCTAATCTCATCCTTCTATCACTTGTACTTTTACACATTCCTGATACGGAGAATATTCTTACAAAACTTTATGAAATTTTAGCTCCTGGCGGTCAATTGATCATCGTAGACTTTGACAAGAATGAACAAATTAGTCATCCGAAAGTCCATAATGGCTTTAGCCAAGAAGAATTGAATAATCGATTGGAAAAAACGGGCTTTGTCTCTGCTACTAGTCATACCTTCCATCGTGGGGAAAAGCTATTTATGAACAAAAACGCTTCGCTTTTCTTATCCATCAGCCAAAAAGCTTAAAATGAGATTGCAAAAAAAGTGAGCAACTCCAAGAAATAAGAAGGAATTTTCGGAAAAAGAAGCTGTGACAAAAAACATGTCACAGCTTCTTTTTATTTTTTCATCACATGATTTTAATTTCTGAAAGAGGCCAATAACGGAAAACAACTTTTCCTTGGATCATATCTTTGTCGACTAACCCAAACATTCGGCTGTCTTTTGAAATCAAGCGGTTATCGCCTAGAACAAGATACTTTCCTTTTGGCACAGTATATTCAAAGTCACTCGTAAAGGTGGATGAACTTTCTGCTTGTGCTTGGAATCCTGAGCTATAAGCATATTCTCCTTGTAACTTATCTTCTGAAAATTCTTTTTTGAACTCATCCAGATAAGGTTCATCATACTTTTTGCCATTAATGGTCAACTGGTCATTTTCCATCTTGACTGTATCTCCAGGCATACCGATGATCCGTTTAACAATCATCCGTTCTTCATCCCCCGGTTCCTTTGTAGTAATAATATCCATTCGTTCATAGTTTGAGATCTTAGATGAAATCAATCGTTGTCCATCACTTAATGTAGGGTCCATCGAATGCCCGTTTACAGTAACTGGTGTAAACACGTACACTCTAGCTAATAAAATAGCCGCTAATACAAGGATCAAAATCCCCCAATTTTTCAAAAATTCTTTCACAGCTTACCTCCTACTTGTATTTTCCTCGTTATTTATTACGTTTTTTCACAATACTTCGTTGTACTTTCTTTATTCTACAATGTTTATAAATGAAAGGAAAGAATAAGTGATGTGTTCGTCTTATCTTTCTCGTTATATAAAAAAGGAACGTGACAAAAGACGTGTCACATCCCCCTTATTCCGAATAAACGTTTTTATCGCAACCACTGATACACGGCGTTTCATCACATTATGAATGTCTTCTTCTTTGGCTACGACTATAAACCACTGGTTCTTCCTGCGACTGTGCCTTTTTTGCAATCAATTTCAGACGATAAGGCTCATGATAGCGTAACCCGTCTTTGACAAAATCACCGCCGACGATGAACAATCCGACAGGTTCCAATGTGTCTTCTGTTGAGTCAAGTCGAATGGTCCCTACTTTTTCCATGTCCGAGTAGCTTCGTCCAATATTTAGAACATACTCTTTCTCTCCTGTTTTCTTGACATAGTAATAAGGATACAATGTATTTCTATCGACCAGAAATCCATCCATGCGACCGAGTTCATTTGTTTTGATCTCACCATTTCCAATCAAATACCGCATATTCTCGGCTAATTTCAATTGATAATCTTCGTCATAAGAAACCATGACCTCTTGTGTATTCACTTTATCGATCGAATTTCCATTATCTATCGATTCTTCTGTCTGGATGTTGAACGCTTCATCAGGTAAATACTTCACAAAAAGCTGAGTGACATCGGCTTTCGTGTTTTTATCTAAAAAGTAATAAAATACATTTAAAACAGTAAAATAAACAAGCACTAGAAATGCAAGTCCATATAAGAAAAATTGAAGATAGTTTTGGTTTTGCCAAAGTCCATAAACAATTCTCAATAAATAAAGCGTGGGAATCACACTTAAAATCGTATATCCACGGTTAAGATATTTAGGACTGATGTCTAAATAGCCAAGGAATTTATGCACCCCGTTGATAAGGTCTAGTAAAAATGTCATTGAGAATCACCTGCTTGCTGGTTATACGTTTGGGTATTTCCTGAATCTTGGTTTTGCTGTGCTGTACGTGCTGCATCATCATTTTGCGTGTTATCATCTACAGTCGTACTGCTTGGTATCGTTTCGGAGCTAGCACTTGTATCCGGACTTGTACTTGGATTGGTTGAATCCGATGGAGTGCCATCTGGTACCGTATTACTTGTTTCGCTTGAGCTGTCAGTTGTATATGTCTCATCATACGACGAACTAGTTGTTGTATCGTCCCATGTACTTGTCGTAGTGGTTTCATTCAAACTTTCCGTTGTTGTTGGTTCAGATGTCGAGACTGAAGTAGTTGGTGTTGTTTCTTCTACAGTACTAGAACTTGAACTTGGTGCACGGTAGCTGGAACTATTCACAATACCTGTAGTAGTCGCGACAATCGTCGAGATTGTTAATACAGCGATTGGCTTCAAAATAGGTGCTACTTTTCGCATCTTATCTCTTCCTTCATTGAAATTTATTCTTGTTTCCTTACTTTACTACGGACAAATTATACAGTCTACCTTATTTCTACCATAAATTCTTTATTTTTTTCTTACGTTTTTCCGAAAGATTTCTTTAATTTTCCTCAAAAACTACGGTTGATGTTTTTAAGTAAGCTTTTGCTTCCCGATTGATTTCTTTCAGATCGCATCCTTGCTGCTTGGCAGCGAACACGCAACCACAATAACATTGGCGATAAATATCATACTCTTTGCACATTTGCAAAGAGCGTTCATAGCCTTTGTTTTTCTTGAAATCACTTGGCAAGTATTGTGTCCCGTAAATCTTTTGGATATCCATTCCGATCTGATTGATCAAAGCTGCATTTTTCTTTGGCGAGATGGTCAGGGCACTTCCAAAGTAATCGTATCCTAGTTCTTGCGCTTTTTGCGCAACAAGATCTAATCGCATATTGAAGCATGCACTGCAGCGAGCACCACCTTCTTTTTCGTTTTCAAGATGGTTTGTTAAAACCATTTTGGTGAATTCATTTGGACGGTATTCATCAACGATTAGCGCAACATGATGGTCAGTTTTCTCATTAAATTGGTCTACAAATCGTTTTTGTTCATGTAATCTTCGCAAATACTCACTTTTAGGATGAATATTCGAATTTGAAAAAAATAACGTGATCTCTGCATATTGAGACATGAATTCCAATGTGTGCGTACTGCAAGGAGCACAGCATGTATGTATTAATATCTTAGGCTTTACTTCTTCTTTCTCCCATTGCATGATCATTTTTTTCAGAACTGTATCATAATTTATTTTTTGATTTTTCATTTTTTCTACGATTTGTTGAGCATTAATCAATTTGTTATTCCTCCTCCTTCTTTTTTCTAGGATTTGCCTTATTATAAGCCATTTCTATTTTAATCGAAAGCTGTATTGTTATCTGTTTGATAATTTCTTTGAGTATTCCTAATTCCCCTTGTATACTGGTAGAAACGACTATTGTCAGGAGGATAGTACTGTGCATGTTGATTTATTCTTTCGAAGGCTGCAGCGGCGAGGACAGAAGTTTGCTGCCAATCATTTCTCATCGATCCAAATCATCGTTTTTTATTATATATTGATGACGGTCTTATCACTCGTTCTATTTTATATGCCGATTTTTCGCGAACCAGATAGCCATGTTTCTTTTGTGGACATGCTGTTCATGGCAATCAGTACAGTGAGTGTGACTGGACTATCGACTTTTGATATCAATTCTGTGTTCAATGATAACGGTATTATACTGCTGGAAATATTATTTCAAG
This sequence comes from Enterococcus sp. H57, assembly GCF_003112495.1. NCBI lineage: Bacteria > Bacillati > Bacillota > Bacilli > Lactobacillales > Enterococcaceae > Enterococcus > Enterococcus sp. H57. The sequence continues at coordinate 51,383 of NZ_BEHC01000009.1, read as the reverse complement.
TTGGTGGTTTGGGGATCATGATGATTTCTACTGCTTTTGTCATTTTTTCTAAACGACGGATCACACTGAAACAGCGACAGCTGATCATGACGGATATGAATCAACCGCGTTTGTCTGGTATCGTCCGACTGATTCGGATCACTTTTGCTATTTTAATCTGGTTTCAATTACTTTTTGGGACATTCTTTTCTATTTATTTTTATTACAGAGGCTATTTTGATCGTTGGCGTGATGCCGTTTTTTACGGTTTTTATCAGGCGATATCGGCTGTCACGAACTCTGGGTTTGACGTCACTGGGGATTCCATCAAGCCCTTTGCACATGACTATTTTTTCTTGATCCTGATCATGTTTTTGATTTTTGTCGGAGGAATTGGTTTTCCTGTATTGATGGAGTGCCGGGAATGGCTATTATACAAACGTTCCAATGCGAAGCTTCCGTTTCGTTTTTCCTTGTTTACCAAATTAGCTGTGTTAGCTTTTGTTATCTTGTTTGTTTCGGGAACTGTCTTGATTTATCTATTGGAAAAGGACCATTTATTCCAAGATTCCAATATGAGTGTCAAATGGATCAATTCGATGTTTTATTCGATTACGACTCGTAATGCTGGTCTGCAGATTCACGATTTGGGTGATTTTCAAATCACAACACTGATCATTTTTTCTTTACTGATGTTTATCGGATGCAGTCCTAGTTCTGTAGGCGGCGGGATTCGAACAACTACTGTAGCAATCATCGGTTTGTATCTATATTCCTTCCTCAAAAGTGAAGATAACATCAATATTTTTGGACGGAGAATCGATCAAGATGATGTGCGAAAATCAGTCGTTGTCTTTATGCTTTCTCTTGGTATGTGTTTCTTTTGTATCGTTTTTTTATCTGCTACAGAAGAACAAACGCTGATCTCGATCATCATCGAAGTAACTTCTGCGTTTGGAACAACTGGTTTATCTTTAGGGATTACCGGAGACTTGTCTGTTGTGGGCAAAATCACGATTGCTACACTGATGTTTATTGGGCGGATCGGAATGCTATATACATTGATGTTATTCGTGCCAAAAGAAACACGAGATCTAGGCTATGAATATCCAAGCGAGAAAATTATTATCGGTTAAAATGGGAATATAGGTAAGAGGGAATAATAAAATCACAGCAGCTTGAAACAATCATTTTGTTTCAAGCTGTTTTTTTGTTAAATCATGCGATTTTGTCCGATTTCATGCACTTTCAGCCGTAACCTTTTCTTAAGAATAAGAAAAGCAATTTAACCTTTTTTTCAACATATGGTATGATTAGTTGAATTTATTCGTCAGCAAATCGTTTTTGGAGGTTACATAATGGGAATACGCAGTCATTTTGCGATTGCAGTTGGAAAAACGTCGCAATGGGCATTAAAAACTTTTTTTAAAGGCGGATCAAGTTTACCAGGTAAACTAGCGCTGAAAGTCGATCCACATATACTAGATAGTTTGGCAAAAGACTACCAAGTCGTCGTTGTCACCGGAACAAACGGTAAAACATTGACTACCGCTTTAACAGTCAATATTTTGCGCCAGCAATTCGATGAAGTTCTAACCAACCCTACTGGTGCGAATATGGTACAGGGAATTGTATCGACTTTCTTGCAGGCAAAACCAAAAAAAGGACAGAAAAAGTTTGCTGTCCTAGAAATAGATGAAGCAAGTTTGAGCAAAGTCACAGAATATATGAAACCAGAACTGTTCTTATTTACAAATATTTTCCGTGATCAAATGGATCGGTATGGAGAAATCTATACGACCTATAAAATGATTGTAGACGGTGCCGCAAAGTCACCAAATGCAACGATTATCAGTAACGGTGATTCACCAATCTTCAATTCTATCGAAACAGTCAATCCTAGAAAATATTATGGCTTTGACCATGAAGAAGATCGTGAACAAATGGCTCATTACAATACAGACGGTGTCTTATGTCCAAATTGTCATCACATCTTGCATTATAAAATGATCACTTATGCAAACTTAGGGAAATATTACTGTCCAAATTGTGACTTCAAACGTCCTGAATTGGATTATCGATTAACTGATATGGTACGGATGGACAATGTGTCAGCAGATTTCGTGATCGATGGTCATGAATACGGAATCGAAGTTGGCGGTATGTATAATGTCTACAATGCTTTAGCAGCTACTGCAGTGGCAGAGTACTTCAATGTCGATCCTGATAAAATCAAACAAGGTTTAGGATATGACGAGAAAGTATTCGGCCGACAAGAAGTCATCAATATCAATGGGAAAAAATGTACATTAGTACTTGTCAAAAATCCTGTAGGTATCAATCAAGTAATCGATATGATTGGTCTAGCTCCTTATCCATTTTCTTTAGTGGCTTTATTAAATGCCAATTACGCAGACGGAATCGATGTCAGCTGGATTTGGGATGGTAATTTTGAAAACTTTGCCGATATGGATATCCCAGCTGTTATTTCTGGAGGAGACCGTCATACAGATATGACTTTACGTCTAAAAGTTGCCGGGATTCCAGAAAATAAATTGACAGAAACAAAAGAATTACCAGAAGTAATCGAAAAAATCAAAGAATTGCCAACTGAGCATGTCTATATTTTAGCTACTTACACTGCTGTATTGCAGCTTCGTAAAGAACTAGCTGCTCAAGGATTTATCAAAGGAGGAATGAACCGTGGCTAATTATGAACTCAATATCGCCCACCTTTATGGAAATTTGATGAACACATATGGTGATAACGGAAACCTTTTGATGTTGAAATATATAGCAGAAAAAATGGGGGTTTCTTGCCATACGGAGATCGTTAGTATACATGAACCTTTTGATGCTGATAAATATGACTTGGTTTTCTTTGGCGGTGGTCAAGACTTTGAGCAATTAATCATTTCAAAAGACATCCAGAAAAAGAAAGATTCTTTGATCAACTATATCGAAAATGATGGCGTCATGTTAGCCATTTGTGGTGGCTACCAATTGCTAGGTCACTACTACATGGGAGCTAATGGAGAAAAGATCCAAGGAATCAGTGCACTGGATCACTACACGTTAAGTCAGGAAAATAACCGGTTTATCGGTGATATCGTTATCCATAACGAAGAATTCAATGAAACTTATTATGGATTTGAAAACCACAATGGTCGGACTTTCTTAGGTGAAGGTGAACGACCTTTGGGGAAAGTGGTACAAGGTCAAGGAAATAATGGTGAAGACCAATCTGAAGGTGTCATTTACCGAAATGTCTTCGGTTCTTATTTCCATGGACCTATCCTTGCAAGAAATGAGAACCTGGCAGCTCGTTTGATCCGCCTAGCTTTAGAACAACGTTACGGTAAAGAATTGGATCTGCCCTATCTTGAAGGACAAACAGCCTAGTTATTCGAAAAAGGGGAATGTGACAAAAATTTCGTCACATTCCCCTTTTTCGTATCCTATTTTAAGCGACTTGCTTGGCATAACGGTTCACGTTTTGCTTGATATTCCCGATTGTTTTCGGATCATTGATTCCTGTGACTTCTTGAATCAATTGTTCCAAGTTTTCATGGATCTTCATTTCATGCAATTGACGGCTTTGTTCATCTTCAGGATCATAGTAATTAAAAATAATCCCCATTGTTGCCGTCAAATGTGGGCAAGTCAAGTTATGTTCTTGTAGTTCTCTCACTGGACGTGTAAATCTTTCTTGATAACCTAACTTACGTAATGGTGTCCGAGCGACACGTGTGATCGCATCAGAGATATTTTTGTTTTGGAAGCGATGAATGATTTTTTCAATATACGCATGATGCTGCTCTGCATCAAACCCCCATTTGGCAATCAGCAAACTTCCTGTTTCCTGCAAAACTGATTTTAATTGTGCCACAACTAACGCATCTTGCATTGCTTCATCAATGGCCTGGTAACCTAACAAGGCACCTGTATAAGCGACAGTCGCATGACCAGTATTGACACTAAATAGTTTGCGTTCGATATATGGTTCTAGATCATCTACATATAAAACCCCTTTTAATTGGATTTTTTTATTTTTTCTTTGGCTATCGTCAATGACCCATTCTTTGAAAGGTTCCACTTGGACGAATAAAGGATCTTCATGGTGTTGTAATGGGACGATTCGATCGACTGCTGCATTTGGAAAGCCGATATATTTGTCAGTAAATGATGTTTCCGGAAGATATTTATACACTTCTTTTTCTAGAAATGCTGAACCGCCAATCATATTTTCACAGGCAATGATATCTAAAGATGTTGTGCTTCCTTCCTTTTCTCTTTCTTGGATACCTTTTGCAATCAACTCAGCAATAAAAGGTAAGATATTCGGGCCAATGGCGGTAGTAACTAAATCTGCTTCAGCGATTTCTTGGATTACTTTTTCTGGATTTGTTTGATTGTTGATTCCTTTGACATTTTTTACAGTGATTTTTTCTTTTGATTCATCTGCTAATTCGATTTCGTATTCTTTTCTTTCATTTAAAGCATCAATGATCGTGTGATTCACATCTACGAAAGTAATCTCAAATCCATTAGCTGCCAAAACCTCTCCAATAAATCCTCGACCGATATTTCCTGCACCAAAATGTACTGCTCTCATTTTTCTCTCTCCTTAAGCAATTGCTAGATTTTCCGTTACTTCTTCTTTGTTGAGCGCGTCTGCTAGCTGGACAACATTGTCCATATCACTGCAATAAAGTGCGATTTGCTGTACAAGTTGCAAATGCTCATCTCCGACTCCTGCAATACCGAACAAAACAGTCGCAATCTTTTCTTCTTCTTCGGTACCAAAATCTACACCATCTGGTACTTGAACGACACAGATGCCGGATTTTTTCACATATTTTTTTGCTTCATCTGTTCCATGAGGAATCGCGATAAAATTCCCCATATAAACAGATAACATTTTGTCTCTATCTACCATGGCATCGATATATTCCTCATCAACGCACCCTGCTTCTACAAGCATCTGACCGCAATAGCGGATCGCTTCTTCTTTGGTTTTAAAAGATCGATTGAGCTCGATCATGTCGAATGGCAAACTTTGCATGCTGTTTTCCTCCCTTAAGCTGTCTGTTTCAAATATTGTGCAATCGATTCGTATTTTTGCGGATTGACCATGCTGTTGACTGATAAATGAATGGATTGAGGTGCAGCCATCTGTACTTTTTCCGCTAAACTTTCTTTGGCTACGATCAGTGAATCAGGTTCATCTTTTAAATCTTGGATATTGACTTTTCTTAACGGGATAGTTAAATGGTTCTTGTCTAATATATCTTTGAGCACGGTCATCCCCATTGTTGCTGATCCGGAACGATCATCGTGGACAAGTAGAATCTCTTTGATTTGTTTGATGTTTGCTGAAAGAAACTCTTCTGCTGGCTCATTCTCAATTTCAGAAACTGATGTTTTCTGCTTGCTGCTTAATTCTTGAATGATTTCATCATATCGAGGTGAATTCAAAAAGTTTTCTACTGAGACAAAACGCGCGCTCGGTGCTTTTTGTTTTGCTCTTTCTTGTAGTTCGACCTGAGTAACGATCAATGTATTCGAGTCATCTGTCAGTTGGCTGATTGCTTGATTGGTCACCGTTTGAGGCAAGTCTGCTTCCTGTACTTTTTTTCTCAAGATCGAAGCGCCCATCGCACTTGATCCCATTCCTGCATCACAAGCAAAAATGATTTTTTGTACGCCAGAGAATGTAGCTCCTTGAGGAATACCTTGGGCACCTTTGGAAGCTTGCTTAGCTGCCTTTGTCTCTTGAACAGATTTTTCGAAGTCTTCATTTGTATCTTTCGCATCCGCTTTCAAAATTACTGCAGAAATACCAAACGAAACAGCTGCGGCAACAATCACGCCCAAAATAACAGGAAGGTAAGAATTGAACGGTGTCATCGCTAGAATCGCAATGATCGACCCTGGAGAAGCTGGCGCTCTTAGTCCAGCATCCATCAATTGGAAAATGAAACTTCCTGACATTCCTCCGCCTATAACTGATAAGAATAATAACGGTTTCATCATAACGTAAGGAAAATAGATTTCATGGATCCCGCCTAAAAAGTGAATGATCATGGCTCCTGGTGCTGAAGATTTTGCTGCTCCTTTGCCAAACAAAGTAAAAGCAAGTAATACGCCAAGTCCTGGACCAGGATTTGCTTCAAGCAAGAATAGAATAGATTTTCCAGCCTCTGCTACTTGTTCAGTTCCCAATGGTGTCAAAATCCCATGATTGATTGCATTATTCAAAAATAAGATTTTTGCTGGTTCAATAAAAATACTTGTCAATGGAATCAAATGGGCAGATAAAATGATCTCTACACCTTTTGCCATTGCTTGAGTCAATACATCGACAACTGGACCAATCGCAGAAAAACCTAATAACGCTAATCCAAAACCGATAAGACCTGCTGAAAAATTATTGACTAGCATTTCAAAACCGGATTTGATCCGTTTTTGGAATAGCTGATCAAATTTCTTGATGGCATATCCACCAAGAGGTCCCATGATCATCGCGCCTAGCATCATTGGAATATCTGTTCCGACAATCACACCCATCGTTGCAATTGCCCCAACAACTGATCCGCGGTCACCAGCAATTACTTTTCCGCCAGTATAACCGATCAATAAAGGAATCAGATAAGTTAGCATTGGGCTTACCATGGTAGCGAAAGCCTCATTTGGTAAATAACCATCTGGGATAAATAGAGCCGTTAATACACCCCAGGCAATCAGTGCTCCAATATTTGGCATGACCATGCTTGATAAAGTACTGCCTAATTTTTGTACCCTCGCTTTTAGCGAAATGTTGTTTTTGGGAATCGTCCGTTCCATTTTGTCTCTCCCTCTCTCCTTTTGATACCCTAATTGTATCCGCTTACTAAAAAGAGAAATAGTCGTACTTTGGCACGAAACTTTGTGCCAAAGGTTTGAGTATGTCAGCAAAATAAAAAGATTTCGGTATCAGAAAACTTCAATTTTAAATAAAACTGTTATTTTAATTTTTTTATAATATGCAAACAATAACTTTTGTTAGCATTTAATTTAGATGTTTTTCATTCTATTATGTTATTAAATTTTATATTGGAGGCCTATCTATGACAATACTGATCAAAAACATGAACATGAAACGTGGTAAAAAACGTGTGATTCGACAATTGAATCTTTTAGTAGAATCAGGAGAAGTAGCTGCTTTGATTGCCCCGAACGGATTTGGCAAAACAACTTTGCTGAATGGCATTGCCCAACTGCTGCCAACAACTTATGATCAATTGTCCCTTCACAACATCTCTCCTACTGCTTATACAGATTATCGCCGGTCTTTCTTTTTTCTAGAATCAACGAATCAGTTATCCGACTATCTATCGGCTGTTGATTATTTGACTTTGATCAAATACTATTGGCAGAGCAAAGTAGAATGCCAAACTGTTTTCCAACGATTGAAGATGACTGAGTACCTTACTTTGCCGATTGGAAAAATGTCTCTAGGAATGAAACAACATGTCTTGCTTGCTGCTTACTTGATCAGTGATTCATCTGTCATGTTATTCGATGAACCGTTGAACGGATTAGACCCAGGAAGTATTGATATCTTGAATAGCCTCATCAGACAATGGCAGAAAGAGGGGAAGACGATTCTTCTTTCTTCCCACGCTATCGCGAATATCCAATCGATTTGTTCTAAAGCATGTTTTCTAAAAAATGGAGAAATCGTCACAGAATCCTCAAATATGGAAGAGATTTTAGCTATTTATCGTAAATTATATGAGGTGTAACTATGTCTTTACTTACATTTGAACGCAATCTCTTACTAAAAAACAAAGTAAACTTTTTATTTCCTCTATTGTTGGTCGTGCTCTTTGCATTCCCACTTTTTTTTGATCATAAACTTGCTTATACAGAATTCGATGAACTGAATCATAACTATGAAGAGATGCAACGTTTGATTGAAACGTTGAAAGAAGATGAGAATGAGAAAGAATTTGTGGAAAGTTTAGAGAAAAGCAACAAACTGATCGAAGCAATCTTACATGCAAAAAACACAGGGAATGTCCAGCAAATGGTCGAAGCAACTTATCATTATGAAAAAGATATACTGGATCGACTGATTTCTGGTCAAAGACAAGGAATTCCAATCATTGAACAACAAAAACGTGTCGAGTTGCTCCGTTATATGAAAGAACATCAGATCCAAAGATATTCTATTTTTGACTTGCCAGCGCATCTCCCTTTAGCAAATTACTACGAAAATATTTTTTCAGGAATGATTTCTAGTTTTTTGATTTTATGTATAACCGCCTTGTTTCTTTCTTCCATCATCTCTTATGAAAAAAGAAAGCAGGTAATCTCTCTAGTCAATCTATTACCGGATAGTATGGTAAAGAAACATAGCATCCGTTTTACCATTTATTATGGTGCAGCTATGCTAAGTCTCGTGATGCCATTTTTGATCGTCTCTATACTAGTAATAATCAAAAATGGTTTGGGAGACTTCCGTTATCCTGTAGGAACGATCATTGGTCAGGAGATACGAATCCTTCCGATGTATGAGTATCTTTTCCAGAGCTTTCTGTTCCTGTTGTTGTGGGTGCTCTTTTTAAGTACAATCAGTTTTCTTCTATCTGCTTTATTTGAACATTCTCTAGTCAATCTTTTAGGTACACTTCTTTGTCTTTTCTTAGCAGAGTATCGCTTGTTTTCTTCGATTGGATGGATAGAATCAATCAGTCATTACTTGCCAACTTCTTATGTTGATTTTCAAAATGTGATCATAGGAGGAGATATTTTCTCGCCACTAGCTTCAGAACAGGTTACTTTCATGAATGGTATCTTGACACTTGGTATATGGAGTATCGTTTTATTATTCATAGGTATGGGCACTATCTATATAAAAAAGAGCTATTAAAACACAAAAATAATAGGGGCGGTGACAAAAACCTTGTCACCGTCCCCTATTTCAAATAAACGGTTTTCTAGAATAAATAGTTTTCAAAAGCTTGCATCCGCAGTAATAAGAACCTCCCAACAAAAATAGCTCCTCTTATTTTTATCTTGGTTGAAGTTATTACTTGATGCAAGGCAGCTTTTTTTACTGTGAACATTGGTTATATATGTCCATGTTCAAAAATCATTTGGACTTCTTCAATGGTTTCCGCATCACTGAGCGCCATTACTTGGTCGATGTCTGAACAGAAAAAGGCTAAATCTTGGAGCACCGCTAACTGATGTTCTTTTTTTAAAGCCACTACAAATAAGAGTGTCGCGATTTTTGGTTCCTCTTTTGTTCCAAAGTCCACACCATCAGGCACTTGGACTAAATAGATTCCTTCTTCTACTACTTCTTCATCTTTGTCAGTCCCATGTGGCAAGGCTACGAAATTCCCGATATAGACACTCGCTTTTTCTTGTCTTTCGATCATTGATTGGATATATGCCGGTTTGATTCCCCCTTGTTGGGTCATCCACTGGCCGATCTCGGTCAACGCTTCTTTCCAATTTTGATAGGATTGATCGAGCAATATTTTTTCTGCTGGTAGCTGTATCATCTTTTCACCTTCATTTCTTTATTTCTTCAATCAGGATTTTCGCTAACAACTGATAAACGATTTCTTTATTTCCTGAGCGGAAGATCTCGGTGTTCAAGTCATTCATGATGATTGCTCCACTGATCTTTCCTAAAAGAATCCCGTCTTTTTCTTGGATTGGCGAAGGCGCCAGCATAACTAACATACGGGACAAATCGACTGGCTGTCTATCCATCCCTTCAATGGTCAACGGATGTTTCAAATTGAAAATACAAAAGATCGGTTTAGAAATCAATGAGCTGGATGTATGGAATAACCCCATATTTGTATGAGGAATACCGATAGGTGCTTGTTCATATCGCTTAAGCAGCCGGCGATGAACCACCTCTTCATCCGTTACTAGTCCTTCAGGAAAATAAGGAAATAAGCTGCGAATCGTTTCGGAAATCGTCTCAGGATTATCCAGTTCTTGGATAAAAAAACGACCGAGTAATTGATTGATTTGATCCATGAAATGCATTGTTTCCTCATAAGTATCTTCTATCATCCACTCGTTATTGCTGTTATACGTAATTTTTTGCCTTTTTTTCTTCTCAATATGCGAAAAAGCTTCTTTTAGCTGCTTGACTTCATCTTCTAGCAGTAGCGGGGAGACTAAAATATATTTTCCACCGTATCCTGGTAAAATAGATGTAGAAATAACAACATCATATTCTTCTTGTAAATCGATTTTTTTTAAATCAGCAATCCGATAGAAATGAATTTGTTGGATGAAGGGAAAATACCTTTTCAATCGTAGTTCCAACATGCTAGTAGAAGCTAATCCACTTGGCGAAAATCCTGCAATACTGATATTGCTTTCTTTCGGACTTCGTTCCAATGAATTCGCAAAATGAAGGACCATATAAGCGATCTCTTCTTCGGATAATTTTTTTTCTTGAAAAATCCGCTCTACTGCTTTACGGATTGCATTCGCAACTTCCTCGTATTGAACCATGATTTTTTCTAAAATCGGATTGGTCAGTGTCTCTTCTTGTAAAACGGCTCTTGAAAACACACCAGATAAATGAGTCAACAGCATTTTGTACAAAGTTTCATCTTCATAAAAATGGACATTCGTCTCTTCACTTACTTCTTGAATCAGTTGTTTTACTAAATAAGCAAGCTGTGTATCGAACGTCTCTTCAAAGAAATTCTGATCAAATGAGTTCGTGAAGTCATTTAATAATCCTGCAAAAAAGACGATCTCATTTACTGGATAAAGTTGTTTTGTCTCAGAAGCGATCCGTGAAAACAATCGTTTAGCTGTCTGTAGTAATTCTTTGTTTGCCAGACTATTATATGTCTCATTTGTCAGTAAATGATTTTTCGTCACACGCTCCATCGTCAATGTCAGCATCAAAACCAAATGTTCAAGCTTTCTATCACTTAGATTGGTCTTTTTTTGGATCAATTCTTCCCCGATTACTTTGCGTGCAAGAGATAGATGTTGCGGATCAACGAATCGAAAAAAATAATTCAGTGATGCATCGAAAGAAATACTATGAAAAAGTTCATATTCATTGATTTCTAATTCTAATACATTCGCTGTCAGAAGCCGGCGGTATTTTTCCGGTCCTTCGATCTCGTATCCCTGGTTCCGAATGATTTCCAAAGGCAGTTGGCGAATACTTTCTTCCAACTGTTTGATATCTGCATAAAAAGTGGTATTACTGATGCGATATGATTCCATGAAATGAGCAAGACTCAACGGCTCTGTCGTCAGTAACAACTCGGCTAAAATCGCGTGTTGTCGTTTAGCAGTGGATAAGTCATTACTTTTCCCATCTGTATTTTCTTTTAATTGCTCTAATACTTCTTCTGATGCCTCAATGACAAATGAGCCTCTAGCTGCTTTTTTCAAAGAAGCATTTACCGATTTCAATGAGACTTCAAGATTATCTAATTCGCGGTAAATAGTCCGTTTACTGACCTTCAATAAATTCATCATTTTTTGGATAGATACAGGTGACGGGCTACTGAGAAATTCTGCTAATAATTGTTTTTCTCTGGGCGATAAATACATCTTATATTTCTCCCTTCACGAGTTTTTCGTATTCATTCGTAGCTACCCAATGTTCAACTAGAACTAGCCGAGGGATCTTTTCTTCTAGCTGTTCAGTTACAGCTAGTTCTCTTTGTGCGATATAAATCGTTTCTTCTTGGATTTTGATTTTTTCTATTGATTCTTTTGAGATAACAAACTGTTTTTTCGCTTTTTTTGCTAATTGACTTAAAATCGTCATGCCCATAGTTTGTGAGCCGCGTCTGTTGTTTTTATACAAAAATACAATATTAGCAGGCGACGTTTTTTGTTCTGTGATATCTGCTATCTCTTTTTTTTCTTCCCGCTTTGGAAATTGGATCGCTTCTTTTATTCGTGACAGCAAGATATCTGTTTCCAAAAAGTGATCCAGTACATAGATTTGACTTTGAGGTACTTTTTCTCTTGCAAGACCCGCTAGTTCATGTTGCACGATAACCAGCTGATTTACTTGGTTATTCAATTCATAGATAGAGCTGTATCCGACAGAAAGATCGATTTTTTCTGCTGCTAATTTCTTTTTCAGCAGGGCGGCTCCCATAGCACTTGATCCCATACCTGAGTCGCAAGCAAAAATGACGGAATGAATGATAGATGGTTCCAAGATTTCTCCCCTTTCTTTGACCGTTTTGTTCTCTTTTTCTTTATTTGGTAATTTCAATAGTATCGCTGCACAAATGAAGGTCACAAATGTACTGATTGCTATCCCTATACTTACCCCAGCTAGTTGTGGATAAGGCGCATTGGCAAAAATCACGAGTAGTGACCCAGGCGATACAGGTGCAGCTAATCCCGTATCTAACCATTGAAATATCAACGTACCGCTTGCCCCACCAGCCATTACAGCTAAAAATAGATACGGTCGCAGCAAGACAAATGGAAAATAGATTTCGTGAATCCCGCCAATCGCATGGATCATCAATGCTCCACTCGCATTTACTTTTTCCTGTTTTTCTGCAAAACAAAGGATAGAAAGTAAGATCCCTAAACCAGGTCCAGGATTTGCCTCCATCAAAAATAAGGAAGAGTACCCGACTGTTTGTGAGAATTCGATTCCTAAAGGTGTCAATACACCATGATTGATTGCATTATTGAAAAATAGTACTTTTAGAGGTTCTAAGATCAGACTGACAAGTGGTAACAGATTCATTGTGACTAGCCAAGACACAACGGAGGCGAGCAACAAGTGAACACTATTTAAAACTGGTTCAATAAAAACGATTCCAATTATACAAATAACGCTACCAGTCAGTCCTACTAGTAGGTTGCTGACAAGCATTTCATATCCAGCCTTGAATTTCACATGGAATCTAGAAACAAATTGTTCATATACGATGCCGGCAAGCGGCCCGATAATCATCGCTCCTACGATTTGTGGAGCATTGGAACGAGCGATCAACCCTAAAGAAGCAATTGCACCGGCGACTGCCCCTTTTTGTCCCCCTACCGATTTCCCGCCTGAATAACTGATCAAGATGGGTAAAAGCAGCTGGATCATCCAATGGCATACCTCTTCTAATGTGGTGTGCAAATCGCCAGACACACCTTTTGTTGCTAATGACAAGATTCCCCAAGCGATAAACAGACTTAGATTTGGCATGATCATTTCATTTAAGTGATGTCCAGCTTTTCTCAGTTGTTTCATAGACACGCGACTGCTGTTGTTTGCTTTCCATTTGTATTCCATCTTTTTCACCATACTTCTATTTATTGATGGACGGATTTTATGTAGAAAAAGCAGCAAACGAAAAACCGTCTGCTGCTTTCAGCTATCTGGGAACTATTTGCCTGGTTCAGACGCAATGATTGCTAGTTCACCTTGGACCGCCCACTCAGAAACGCCATTTGGAATAATACAGCTTGTTCCTTTTTCTAATGGATATGTTTTTCCGTCAACGACAAGGTCTCCTGCTCCTTCGATTACCGTCATCAATGTATAAGGGGCTTGTTTTTTGAAAGATGTGATTCCTTTAATATCCCACTCATATACATTGAAAAACTCAGTTTCTAAATAAGTGACGATCGATGAATTCCCTTTTCGGACTTCTTTGATTTGTAATTCTGGTGTTTTCGCAGGGACAGTTGTTACATCGATCGATTGTTGGATATGCAGCTCTCTTGTTTGTCCTTGCGCATCTTTTCTGTCGTAGTCATACACGCGGTAAGTCGTGTCAGAACTTTGCTGTGTTTCTAAAATCATGATTCCTTTACCAATAGCATGGATCGTTCCGCTTGGTACATAAAAGAAATCACCTTTTTTAACTGGTACTTTCTTCAAAAGGTCATCCCAGCGCCCATCTTTGATCATCTCAGCTAGTTCTTCTCTTGTCTTTGCATGATGACCATAGATGATTTCTGCACCAGGTTCAGCATCGATGATATACCAGCATTCAGTTTTTCCTAATTCACCTTCATGTTTCATCCCATAGGCATCATCTGGATGTACTTGTACAGATAGATCATCTTCTGCGTCTAAGATCTTGATCAATAATGGAAACACTGGTTCTGAAGGATGGCCAAACAATTCCTTGTGTTCTGACCATAGTTCATCTAATCTTTTCCCTTTGAATTCGCCATTTTCTACTACACTGACACCATGAGGATGCGCACTGATCGCCCAATCTTCTCCGATTTTATCGTTAGGGATATCAAAACCAAAGACTGAACGTAAACGACTTCCTCCCCAAATTTTTTCTTGAAAAACGGGTTTTAAAAACATAGGTTCCTGCATAATTCAAACTCCTCTCATTTTTCATAGCTATTATAGCATTATTTCGGTAATACCGCTTTCTCTTTCAAAAAGTTTTCAACAATTTCATCTCGACATATGAGATACTCCGCACGATGATCGACAGGATGTACGCGATTTGACAAAAATATCAACGCTTCTTGTGTTTTTATATCAATCAAGAAAAACGTACCTGTATAACCAGTATGAAAAAGAATCGCATGACCGTCTTCTACATCCTTTTTTAAGTCCCATCCTAAAGAACGATAGCCATTTTTTTTCGGTGTTTGATCTTGCAGTAAAGAATCAATCGTCTCTTCTTCTAAAAAACGACCATTACGGATTTTTCCCTTGTTCAAATACATTTGGACAAAAGTAATGCTGTCTTTCAAATCAATAAAGAGACCCGCGTTACCTGCATGTTCAGCCAAAACTCTTGCTTTCGGATCATGAGTTTGTCCACGCAAAACCTCACCCGAAGGCAGTTGTTCTGTGGGAACGATTTTTTTGGAAGGAAAAGGAAGAAATAAGCTGTTCATCATTCCTAATGGTTCCAATACTTGTTCTTGAAAGATTTCCACTGCAGTTTCTTGGTAAATTTCCTCTAGCATCAACCCAAGAAGAATCGTACCGGCATCTGTATATTTTACTTTTTTTCCTAGTTGCTCACCTGGTTCTAGCTTCAAATAAGCGGCGATCAATTCTTCCTGAGATAGCTTATCTCTGTTTGGTATCCATGTTTTGATATCAGAAGTATGTGTCAGTAAATGACGCAAAGTGATTGTCTGATTTTCAAATTCAGGAAGATATTTATGAAGCGGTTGATCGAGTTCTATCTTTCCATCTTCTAATAGACGTAAAACTAATGAAGTGGTTGCAACGACTTTCGTCAGTGAGGCTGCATCAAACAACAGATCTTCTGTCATCAGCTGCTTTTCAGGAACGACTTGGGCAAAGCCGGCTGTAAATGTTTCTACTTGATTTTCTTTTATGAAGGCGACTGCTACACCTGGATAAAATCCTTCTTCCATCTTTTTCAAAATAAGCTGTTTCGTGTGTGGATACATCTTTTTCTCCTGCTTTTCTATCAGATTCTTACAGTCCAAGCTTAAAGCTTAATCTATGAGGAATCAACCTTTTTTACACAAAAAAACTGCGCGAAAAACCGCGCAGTTTCCCCCGGTATACTATTTTCTCTTTCTATCTCTAGAATAAGCGATAGTATGACCGTTCATAAAATGACGAGACATGCGACAATCGTTAAGAAAGAAAAAGTTAAGCGTCGCATCGAATGTCAGTTTTATTCTTTTCTTTTGGCTCACTGACGAACCACCATTCGATTCCTATAGCATCATAGATTGTGAGTACTGTGTGCTTTTTGTCTAAGAAGAAATCAACTGATAGTTGCTGCAAGTGAGCAATCAGTCCTTCCATGCTTTCAGTATCGATCATGAATTTCAGAAAATCAAGTCCAATCACTTCATCTGTAGGCAAATCAATTGCGCCTCCGCTAGCTTCTGTCAAACCAACATGGAAATCTCCTTCATTCAATACATGGATGCCCTCTTCTTCATTATGTACCTTCAAACCAAGTACATGATTAAGAAATTGGCGTTCTTTTGTTAAGTTAGTAACATTTAAATGGATTTTTTCAAAATAAGAACCTGTTGATAGTTTACTGAATTTTTCTTCAGATTTTCTTAATAATGCTTCTTGATCCATTGTTTCTGGAATTTCTCTTTGGTCGTTCTTATTCTCTTCATGGTAAATTTCCAATTCATTCTCTTCTGGGTCTACGAGCAAAATCCCCATACGTCCATGATCTTCTAAAGCTTCTTTGATTGGATAATTCATTTTACGGATACGACAAAGGATATCTGCCATTTCTTCTGTGCTAGGGATAATCAATGAAAAACGGTTCAGCTTTTTGATCTCCCCCATGTTATCATTCGCTCTAGGACTTTCTTCCAGCAGCAACATTTCACTTCCAGCTTCTTCTGTTCCTAAAATGGCTAATTCGTTTTCTTCTCTTTTCAAATCAAAGCCAACAACGTTCTTGTAAAAATCAATCATTTTATCTCGGTCTTTCACCCGAATGGCTACACTTTTTAAATAGGTGGCAGCCCCCAATTGAAAATCTTTCATATTTCTTGCTCCCCTCTACGTCAAGCTTTATTTTAACGATGGGTTCTTCTTCTTTCAAGCAATAACTTTGATTTTGTTAAAAAAAATGTGAGAAAATTCGCATTTTGCTTGTTTTTTGTAAATTAATGAGTAAAAACTCTTATAAAAAGAGGTTGTGAAAAAGCTGTTCTGCATCAAGTAATAAGAACAGCCAAACAAAAATAGCTCCTCCTATTTTTCGTTTGGTTGGGCTTATTACCGCAGATGCAAGCTTTTGAACACCGTTTAAGGAAGAGGTTGTAAAATCAGCGGTTTGACCTGAGTATTAGAGATACAAAACGGAAAAATAGCTTCTCATATTTTGCCGTTTTTTGAGCTAATACCGAAGGACAGCTGATTGAACACCGTTTATTCGGAAAAAGGGACTGTGACACGACTTTTGTCACAGCCCCTAAAAAAAATAATAAATTTGTACTATTCTATGAAGCTTCTTCTTCAGAAAACTGACTGTTATAAAGATCTGCATAGAATCCGTCTTTTTCCATCAATGTATCGTGGTTTCCTGTTTCTACGATCGAACCATGATTCATCACAATAATGTTGTCTGCATCGCGTATTGTAGACAAGCGGTGAGCAACAACGAAACTTGTCCGGTTTTCCAATAGGCGGTTCATCGCTTTTTGAATCAGTATTTCTGTTCGTGTATCTACACTAGATGTTGCTTCATCAAGGATCAGGACATCTGGATTTGCTAAGAATGCCCGCGCAATTGTGATTAGCTGACGCTGCCCTTGCGAAATATTGCTTGCATCCTCGTTTAATACAGTGTTATATCCTTCTGGCAATTTACGAACAAAATCGTCTACGTGAGCAGCTTTAGCAGCCTCAATGATTTGTTCGTCTGTTGCATCGTCGTTCCCATATTTGATATTGTCATAGATACTTCCTGTAAACAGCCAAGTATCTTGCAGTACCATTGAAAACTGTGCGCGCAATTCATCACGTGAAAGATCACGGGTATCTACACCATCGTAACGAATACTACCTCCAGAAACATCGTAGAACCGTTCAAGAAGGTTGATCAGTGTCGTCTTCCCTGCACCAGTCGGACCTACAATAGCGACCATCTCACCAGGTTTGACATCCAAGTTAAAATCAGTCATTAGCAAGTTATCTGGTGTGTAGCCGAATTGAACATTTTCAAAACGAACTTTGTATGGTGTATCTTTTTCTTCTGGAAGGCCAGATTTTTCATTGGACATCTCTTCTTCATCCAACACTTCAAATACCCGTTCGGCTGAAGCAACTGTTGATTGGATAGTGTTCATCAAACTTGCAAGTTGAGTGATTGGTTGAGAGAACTGTGTTGTATATTGCAAGAACGCTTGAACATCCCCTAATGTCATGTTCCCATTTGCAACTTTTACTCCGCCTAGTACAGCGACGAACACATAGCCTAGATTTTTAACGAAATTCATCAACGGCATGATGATTGCCGAAATAAATTGAGCTTTCCAACCAGCGGCATACAGATTCTGATTTTCTTTTTCAAATACTTCCTGGTCTTTTTCAGTATGATTGAATGTTTTAACAATGGTATGACCACCATATGTTTCTTCTACTTGGTTATTCAATAAACCTAAACTTTTTTGCTGATCTGCGAAAAACACTTGTGATTTCGGCGCTACGATCATCACGATGATCAAGCTTAAAGGGATCATCAATAACGCGACTAACGTCAATTGCCAGCTGATTGAAAGCATCATCACGATGACCCCAATCAATGTGACTGCACTAGTTACAAATTGAGTCAAATTTTGCTGCAGCGTGCTTGCGATGTTATCCATATCATTGATTGCTCGAGACATGATATCCCCATTTGTATGTGTATCATAATAGGAAATCGGTACACGATTCATTTTGGCTTCCAAATCATGACGTAATTCATAAACTGTTCGTTGGGAAACACGTGTCATAATAAATTGCTGTAAAAAGTTGAATACAGCAGAAATCAAATACATCACGATTACTGTCGCAATGATCTGCGCGATTTTATCAAAGTCTATCGGAAATTTTGTTACTTGTTGGCCTTGTTGCATCTGTTGAGCGCCAGCCATTACACCTTTGAATATTTCTGTGGTTGCTTTCCCCAAGACCTTTGGTGTTTGGATTTGGAAGATCACGGCTGCTATTGCTAGTACAAATACAGCGATGATCGCAACCATACGTTTAGACATATAGCCAAACAATCGGCGTACCGTTCCCCAGAAATTTTTAGGCTTTTCACCTTTTACACCGAGATTTCTGCCAGGTCCACCATGTCCTGGACCGCCTGCTGGTCCATGAGAGGGACGTGTGTTTGTTTTACTCATGCTAAGTCCTCCTCTCTTAGTTGTGAATGAACGATTTCTTGATAAGTTTCGTTTGTTGCTAATAGTTCTTCATGTGTTCCTTTGCCAACCAGTTTTCCTTCATCTAGCACAAGGATCATATCTGCATCCATTACTGTACTTACTCGTTGAGCAACTAAAACGGTGATACTTTCTTTCATATTCGTTTTCAATGCTTGGCGAAGATTGGCATCCGTTTTGAAATCCAACGCTGAGAAGGAATCATCAAACACATAGATATCTGCTGTTTTGACTAATGCCCGTGCAATTGCCAGACGCTGTCTTTGTCCACCAGAGAAGTTTCCTCCTCCTTGTTCCACATGGCTATCTAAGCCATCTTCCATCTCTGAAACAAAATCTTTAGCTTGTGCGATTTCTAATGCTTTCCAAATCATTTCATCTGTTGCATCCGGCTTACCATACTGCATATTGTCTCGGATCGTTCCAGAGAACAGAACTGCTTTTTGAGGAACAAAGCCCATTAATTCTCGCAAATTATATTGAGTCATGTCACTAATGTCCGTTCCATTTATTTGGATCGAACCAGATTCGATGTCATATAATCGAGGGATCAAATTGACTAAGGTCGTTTTACCTGAACCAGTCCCCCCTATGATTGCGACGATCTCGCCCGACTTGGCTTGGAAATCAATATCTTCCAATGCAAGTTTTTCTGCTCCATGATATCGATAATTGACATGATTGAAGGCCAATGTTGCGTTTTTTCCAGCAAAAGAAACTGTTTTAGGATTTTCAGGGTCATGGATACCGATTTTTTCATCCAACACTTCATTAATACGGTCAGCTGAAGCTTGTGCACGAGGCACCATGATAAAAATAGCGGAAAGCATCATAAAGCTGATCAAGATCTGCATCGCATAAGTCATAAATGCAATCAGATTACCGACTTCCAAAGTCATATCTGCTATGTAGTGTCCACCAAACCAAGTGATTGCTACGTTTGTACCGCTCATGATCAATGTCATCATTGGCATCATCAATGCGACGATCGTATTAACTTTGATTGCCGTATTTGTATAATCTTTATTCGCTAAATCAAAACGATTTTCTTCAAAGCGTGTCTTATCGAATGCTCGAATCACTCTGACCCCTGTCAATCCTTCTCGAAATACCAGGTTTAAACGGTCAGTTTTCTTTTGCATACTTTTGAATAATGGAACAGCAAAGTACATGATTCCGCCGATCAAAATAATCATTACTGGGATGACAACTAAGAAGATTTTTGTCAACTGATGATCTTTTTGATAAGCAAGTATGCTCGCGCCAATCAACGTGATTGGTGCATTGATCATCATACGTAAAAACATTTGTGTAACCATTTGGATTTGAGTCACATCATTGGTCGTTCTTGTGATCAAAGAGGCCGTTCCATATTTATCAAACGCATCTTTTGTCAGACTCTCTGATTTTTTATAGACATCCGTACGCAATTGCTTACCCAGTTTCTGTGATTCACGAGTAGCAAAAAATGTATTTGCGATAGCAGCTAAGATACTGATCAAAGAAAAGCCGATCATCACAAAACCTGTATGCCAAATATAATCGACATCTCCTTGCGCTACCCCTTTATCAATAATATTGGAGGTAAGTGTCGGCAAATATAAATCTGCCAGTACTTGGATCACCATGAAAACTGCAGCTGCAATTGCTGAAGTCAAGGAGATCCGTTTTACGATTTTTAGCATCTATTTCCCTTCTTTCTATTTATATACTCCGTTTTTCAGCCAAGAAAGTTTCAAATTGAATTCACTGATTGCTTGCTCTACTGAGTAATCTTCAGATGTTGAAAATAAGCGATACGAATGCGCAATTGTTGTAAATACAGTATTCATCACTAATTGGATCAGTAATTCCAATTCATGATCATTTTTTACTTTCAGCTTCGTCCGATCGATCAATTCAAGCAACTCTTTTGCATCTTGTTTGTGTTCTTTATGTGGATCGTGAGGCGTTTTTTGGCGACTCGTATGAGGAGCGACTTTTCTTGAGGCACGGTAATCCATGTTCATAAACAAGTTACGATAAAAAGAAGCATTCTCGCCTTCCAAAATCTCATAAATCATTTTAGAAAAATAGGATTCGAATCCTTTGAATAGATCACCATCGGATTCTTTCATTAGTTGTAACATATCTTTAGAGCTGTCACGTCTCATTGTCTCAAAGTAATAAAAATAAAGATCCTCTTTATCTTCAAAATACTGATAGAAACTGCCTCTAGGGATATCCGCTAATTTGACGATATTAGCAATCGAAGCTTCTTTTAAGGGTACTCTAGAAAACTCGATTCTCGCAGCCTCGATTAGTCTTTTTTGTTTTTCTTTAGGCAAATGGAAAAATGTCTGTGTCGGCATATGGATCCTCCTTTCTTTCAAGATGACACATTGTCATATGACGCTATGTCATTATAACAGCTCCTACCTGTTTTGCAAGACATTTGCATAACTTTTTTCATTATCATCCGATACATTAAAAAAGTGATAAGAGGAATCCTTCCATTTGAATTAATGAGAGTTGCCCATTAAAATAGCCACATACTAAACAAAGGATGAGATAAATGGCCCAATCAATTAGTGTCCAAGACTTCAATAAATTGCCTCTCGATGCTGACAGCATCGTTTTAGATACAAGAAATACCTTAGATTACACAAAAAACCACTTAAGCCACTCGCTTTCTATCCCCGCTGCTATCTTGCCAAGACAATTAAAAAATCTAGATCCAAAGAAACTTTATTATATTCTAAGCTATACAGGCAGGCGATCAGAAGCATTAGCCGATCAACTTACTGCTAATGGTTTTCGTGCTGTTTATATCATTGGTGGGATGGAAGCTCTTCAGTCGAGTGTTGCTTGAATATTGCTTGTTAGATTCAAAAGAGGCTGTGACAAAAAATCGTGTCACAGCCTCTTTTATACCCTGTCTTTTTTTAGTTATTTATTCTTCAACCTTATCAATATGACTTGATAGCCTTTTCTTTTTCGAGTAAACTGATTTTGTTAGTCATAGTTATAACAATCATAGCAATAAAAGGAGAAGGTAAGCATATGGCATCTGTTTTAGTAGTCAAAGGTCATCCCCTAACTGCAGAAGAATCGCGCACAGTTAAGGCATTGACATCTTTTTTAACAAGTTATAAAGAAAATCATCCAGATGATGAAGTGACTGTTTTGGAACTTTATCGCGATGATATTCCGGAAATCGATGAAGAATTATTATCAGGTTGGGAAGCATTACGTGCTGGTGCAGAATTCACTTCCTTATCAGAAAGTCAACAACAAAAAATTGCTCGTTTCAATGAATTGACTGATCAGTTCCTTGCTGCTGATAAAATCGTTATCGCAAACGCCTTATGGAATCTAAATATCCCAACAAAATTAAAAGCTTGGTTCGATACCGTCAATGTAGCTGGAAAAACGTTCCGCTATACAGAAAACGGGCCAGAAGGATTAGTGACAGGTAAAAAAGCACTGCACATCCAATCTAATGGCGGTGTATACAACGGACAAGACTTTGCCTCTCAATATGTAAAAGGTATTTTAAACTTTGTAGGCATCGATCAAGTAGATCAGCTATTCATCGAAGGAATCGATTATGACCCTGACCGTGCAGATGAGTTGATGCAAAATGCATTAGATAAAGCTGCTGCTTTAGGTAAATCATTTTAAAAATTGAGATAAATGCATACAAAAGAGACAGAGGAAAAAATCTTCAAAGCAGCATTTGTGCCTTGGATATTTTCCCATCTGTCTCTTTTTGTTATTCTTTCTGCTTTTTCAACGGATTTTCTTCATAAAGAGAAGAGATTGTTGTGTACCATTCAAAAACATGAGTAATCACTACTTTAGCTGCTGCATAAACAGGAATCCCCAAGATCACACCGATGATTCCGAACAATTTCCCAGAAGTCAGCAGAACTAATAAAATCGTTACTGGATGGATTGCTAACTGATTCCCTAGTACTAATGGAGAGATCAAGCGTCCTTCTATTGTCTGCTCTACTGCAAAAACGATCAGTACTTTGATGATCATGAATGGACCTGCTACAATGGCTAAAAAGATAGCCGGAATCATCGCTAAAAATGATCCTAAGTAAGGGATCAGGTTCAAAAAACCCGCAATAATCCCCAACGTGACAGCATACTCTAAACCAATGACCGCAAAACCAATCATAAACATGATTGCCACAGCAAAAGCCACAGTTAGTTGTCCTCTTATATAAGAAGAAACTTGACTATTCATTTCACTCAGCACATTCAACGTCGGTTTTTGCATGCGTGTCGGTAAAAATTTGACAAAATAAGGTGCTAATTGTTTACCGTCTTTCAATAGATAAAATAAGATAAACGGCATCGTCAGCAGAGCCACTAAAATAGTCGCTACCGCGCCGACAAAACTTCCAAGACTCTGAACTGTACTCTTAGATATATCTTGGATCATATCGCCTGCCGAATTCATGAACTTATCACCTGCTGTTTCCAACTGTTCGCGAAATTGGTTGAACAGCGGGTCCCGCAAAATCTCGGTTAATTTATTATCAATCGTATCTACATATTGAGGGAAGTTACTGATGAAGCTCACTGTTTGTTCCTGAATCTTAGGGATGATCACTACGCTCCCCCATGCGATTAGTGCAACAACCAAAACAAACAGCCCAATGATACTGTAAAGCCTTGGTACTTTTCGCTTTTCAAAGTAATCAACTACCGGATTCATCAAGTAATACAAGATTCCTGCTAAAATGATAGGCAGACCTACGATTGCTAAAAATTGCCAGATTGGTGCAAACAAATATGAAACTTTTGTAAATAAAAAGACGATCAGCAATATTAACAATACAACAAGTAAGGCTGTGACTACTTGATTATTTAAAAACCAGCGCCAAAACCACGATACCGGTCTGTTCTTCTTATTTTTTCCTTCCATAATTCCTCCTGTTAGTTATAAAAAATTTGGCTTCCCAAACCAATAGCAGGCAGTCTATGCGGATGAAGATAGATTCCATTTGCAATTTGTCCTTCTTCTGGACAAGCATCAAAAATCAATGATACGTGAGCTACTGTCTCTAAATTCCCATTGGCCATCGGACCGACATAATCGATCGTATATACCTGATCATCAAAAGCAATTGTTCCGCCTGCTTTCAAAGAAAAAGGTTCGTCTTTTGATACTTCTTGAATCACCGAATATTTTCGTAAGGCAGCTGTTGCTGTTTTATCGAACAAAATCAGCATGGGTTCTTCCTTGTTTATTGCTTCTGTCCCAATTTCTGTAATCTTTGCCTGAATCATTGCACTCTCTCCTTTAATTGCTTTCAAAAACAGTATAACACATTCTCATTCTTTAGCCGTGTGGAATAATTATGTGATAGAATAAAAACGAAAACTATTTCATTACAATTAGGAGGAATCAGCTCATATGATCGAAAAGATAATTTTAGGAACCTATACGCGTCGCGAAAGTAAAGGAATCTATACGATCGACCTTGATACAGAAAAAGAAGAATTAGCCAACCTTTCATTAGCTGTTGAAGAAAATAGCCCTACCTATGTAGCAAAAAGTAAAGCTGGCAATCTTTACACAGTTACTAGTGTGGATGGATTAGGTGGTGCCGGTGCGTACGATAAGGATTTTCATTTTTTGAATGCGGTAACAGAGTCTGGCGCTCCTTTGTGTTATGTAGCGGTTGATGAAGCACGTCAATTACTATACGGGGCGAACTATCATAAAGGTGAAGTAAATGTCTACCATATATTAGGAGATGGCGAACTGAAAGCAGCAGATTCAATATTCCATCAAGAAGCGACAGGTCCTCATAAAAACCAAGATCATGCGCATGTCCACTATACGGATCTGACTCCTGACCAACGATTAGTCGTATGTGATCTTGGTACAGATCGTGTGTATACTTATGATGTGTCCGAAAACGGCAAATTGAATCTTGTAACTACCTTCACTGCAGAGCCAGGAACAGGCCCTCGCCATCTTGTCTTTCATCCAAATGGACAATTCGCTTATTTATTTGGTGAATTAGACAGCACAGTCCGCGTGCTTTCTTATAATAAAGAAACAGGTGCTTTTGAAGAATTACAGAAAATATCGACCTTGCCAGAAGAATTCGACGGTGAAAATGGAGGGGCAGCTATCCGCATTTCAAATGATGGCAAGTTCCTTTATGCTTCTAACCGAGGACATAACTCGATTGCTGTATTCGCAGTTTTTGAAGATGGTTCCCACATTCAAAACAAGCAAATCATCTCAACAGAAGGGGATTTTCCCCGCGATTTCGCACTAGATCCAAGCAATAATTTTGTCGTGTGTGCCAATCAGAACACCGATAATCTGACATTATATCGCCGTCATCCTGAAACAGGATTACTGGAATTACTGAAAAAAGATGTCTATGCACCAGAATGTGTCTGTGTTTATTTTGATCGTTAGTAAGAAAAGGAGAATGAAATGAATCAGCAAGACGTATTAGACAGACTACGGGAAGAACTAAATATTCCTTTCTTTGATGGGAAAATCGAAGATAAAGAGTATAGCGAAGAGGAATATCAGAAACTCAAAGCCGATTTACAGAACTACTTTGAACAATATGTACAGAATGTAGAAAACTAATCAGCTTTCCATACTATCTGAAAAGAACATCAGGACAAGACTTTTCCGTCTATCCTGATGTTCTTTTCTACAAATAAAAAACCGCCGAGATGGTTAGACTCGACGGAAAAGGAGTATTTACTCGATTTTGAGTAAGTACAAGGTTGTTGTTGGTTATAGGTATGTCATTATCATAAAGGATTTTGATCACTCTATCATAAAGGTAATATTACATTTATATTAGATAACTCTAGTTTTTATTGTTATCAAAGATTTCTTTTATTTTTTCAACAACAAATTAGTCATTTTTTGGATGGCAGCTGTCAATTGGTCTGTCGCTTGGTCTTGTTTTGCTTCAGATGTATTGAATAGATCTTCATCTACCCCTGATTCAAGATCGATACTTTGGATCATTTCTTCACAGCCTGCTACATATGAAAGATAAGCTTTTTCAAAATTTTTATGAATGCCCATTGCTTTTGCTGGTGGACGCAAAGTACTGACTTTCTTAAGCATTGCCCGATATTTTTTTGTTCCTTCTTCAAATAACAGGATGATCTCTTCAAGAGTCGATTTGTCCAGTTCACTTGTTTTTCCTTCATCAATTGCGTTTCTGATCACTTCATATTTCGGATGCATTCCTTCTCCGATTGCTTCTGTTTCCTTGACGATTTGATCGATGGACTGCACATAATAGCCAATATTCGGTAACATGTTCGTTTTCCTACTTTCTCCATTGTTGTTATTATTTATTCTACTTGTTTTTATCCTCAAATGACAAGTACTTGAAAAAATTTAATGGTTTCTATACAGCTCGCCATTCTTATTCGTGCTCAAAGAAACCATCTGCTAAACTATATTGTTTCCCTGCGACAATGTCATATTGGATCAATTGATATTCGTCGTAAATCTCTTGTTGCGAGCGATTGAATTGCGCTTCTTTATACCACTGTCCGTTTTGATAGTACAGTTCTCGTTCAAACGCCGGAAGTTCCTGTTCTAATGATAAAAGCAGCTGATAAAAGCCATTTGTTGTCTGATTCGTCTGTTCCATTAGATTCGCTGCAAAATAAAACGGACTGGTGATTGCATCGTGAGTCGTTTGCTTTTCTAATTCTCCTTTACTGTCGAACATAAGAAATTGTGTTTCATGCAATGTTTGTTTGTCATTTTTTGCTTGGATCGTATCTGAATAGATCCCTGGAAGATGATCCCCCCAAAAAACAACTAAAGTCCTTCTAGAAAGATTCTTCAATTCTTCCGTGAACTGCTTCAGTGCCGTGCTGCTATAGGAAATATCTTGCAGATAATTCTCTAAGTCAAGTGTCCCACTTCCATCTGAAGTTTTTGCAGGATAGTCTAGATTATCATACTTTCCATCGTAGGGCATATGTGTCTGCATCGTGACTAAATGAATGAACTGAGGTGTTTTTTCTTCCTTGAGAAGTGTCATTACTTCTTTGTAAGCTGACTCATCAGAAATATATGGATTATTCTCTATCGTATCCGTATAGGTCATCGTACGCTCGCTGATGAACTGGTCAAATCCTAATGTCTGATAAACATCCTCTCTTTTATACATCGAAGTATTGTATGGATGGATCGCTGTCGTCTGGTATGATTGTGCGTTTAACGCTGAAACGATAGAAGGAAGCTGATCCATTTTTGGTACAAGCATCGTGTAAGGGGTGGTGAGTTGCGCATTAAATAACGCCATAGAAAAACCAGTCAATGCTTCAAATTCGATATTTGCTGTTCCACCGCCATAGTTTTGAGAAAGCATATTGCCACTATATGTTTGATCAGCTACTTCATAATAATCTGCCAATGGCTCACCAGATACTTCTACGCCGTTTAATCGACTAGGATCTGAGAAACTTTCACTCATCACGAACACGATGTTCGGCGACTCTTCCTCTACAGTTTTATTTTTTTCATCGGCTAGCTTCTGGTATTTTTCAGTGATTTCTTTGATCTTTTCTTTCGAATATCCTTCAGGTTCATCCATTGGTTCTACCTTCAGATTGTACAAAAACCCACCGATAAAACCAGTGTTATAGTAGTTCATTTTCTGGCTGTAAGGTATCCATAGTGCCGTTTTATTATATGCTTTTCGCAACAAATTATCGGGATTGTTGAAATTACTGATATACCCTAGCAGTCCAATTGCCACAAGCAGTGTCGTTAATCGGATCAATTGGAATCGCCTTCCTTTTTTCAGGCTTCGAAACATGTACCAGCAAAACAATCCTATCACGGTTCCTGCGGCAGCTAAGATCACTGTAAACAGCATAGTGCCGGTCATATCTTTCAGCAATCCGATTTCAGTGATCATCTTCAAATCGTCTGGATAAATCGGTTCTTGCCGATAACTCATTTTCATATAATTTGCAAAACCTAATACACCGATGGCTACGACATACGTAAGGGAACCTAAAGGGACAGATCCTGCTAGTGCAATCAGAAAAATAAGAATAATCAGCAAGACGAGACAGGCTAAGAAGAATTTTTCCGTATGCCAAGAAAAAGCAAATTTCAACGCAAGGTCTACGGATAGATCATTTTGACACCACTGCAAAAATAAATTACTAAAAACAACAAGAAAAAAGATACTGATGATTGCTGCTGTTCCTTTTAAAATCTTTTTCTGTTTGGTCGAAAGTCTGCTTATATATCTTTTCAAATGCTTGCTCCTTCATTTCTATCAATAAAAGAATGTTGCTTCTCTTATTTTAGTTGTACGAAATTCGAAAGTAAAGAACGGAAAGAAGAATTAATGAAATCCAAATATTCTCTTTCTTTATGGCCTTTCTGGTTTCTTTAATAAGCGGACCTTTCGTACTCCAGAAATTTTTTCTAGCTGTTGTTTCACTTGATTGAGCTGTTCAAAATCAGTACTGTCTATGTCAATCAATATGTAGACATGCTCATTCTTATGGTTACGCGATATATCTGCGATCGCTAGCTCGTTCTCATTCAGCAGAGAAAATATCTCTGCTAATATATTGGTTTTCTTTTGATAAAATATAGTGAATCGAAACGGCGCTTGGAAAAACATTCGTGCGGATGGATAATTGACCGCTTCTCTAACCGTACCGAACAAAAGATAATCTTTTAAGGCTTCAACTGCCAAACGTCCGCTGTCTGCCAAAGCTTCCTGAGTCGATCCCCCTAGATGAGGCAACATAAGTATACGGTCATTTTCTAAGAACTCTTCTTCTGGAAAATCAGTCAAGTATTTAGCCAGATGTTGTTTTTCCAATGCTTGCATAACAGCATATTTATCAACAATTTCACTTCTTCCTACATTGATAAGTACAGCATCTTTTTTCATTTTTTCTATATTCGCCTGATCGATCAATCCTTTTGTATCTTCTGTCAACGGCAGCATGACTACGATGTAATCCGAGGTAGAAAGAACTGTTTCTAAATCTGCTTGCCGAACATAATCCAACTGGGCATCGCGGATAGAATAACCCAAGACATCCATCCCTAAGCTATAGCAACTTAGCGCTACTTTTGTGCCTATCGCTCCAAGACCAAGAAGACCGATGGTTTTGCCTTGCAATTCTCGTCCCACATAAGCACTTCTTTTGTTTTCTGCCTGTTCTAAAATATTAGGACCTGTTAGTGTTTGTACCATACGACTTGCTTCGATTATCGGACGGGAAGATAAGAGCAAACAGCACAAAACAAGCTCTTTTACTGCATTAGCATTTACACCTGGTGTATTCATGACGATCGTCCCGTTTTCAGAAGCTTTTTCAACGTTGATCGTGTTCACCCCAACACCAGCTCTTGAAATTGCTAGCAAATCTGGTGTAAGCCATTCATCTTTCACTTTCGTACTACGAATAACTATTCCTTCGGCTGGCAAATCATCTATTATTTTGAAATATTCCCCTTGTAACTTTTCTATCTCTTGTTCTGGAATAGCATCAATCAAATGAACGTGATACATAACCCCCCCTCCTTACTAACAAGTATCTCGAAATTTCTGCAATTAGACAACTGTTTACCATTTGACTTCCTAGAAGCAAAAAGAGCAGTTAGAGCAGAGTAGGCTGAGTGATAAAAATAAGGCTATGACAAGTTACTGCCATAAGCCTTATTTTCGAGAGCAAAATATTGAGGGTGAGATATCTTGATAAATGGTGTTCCGTTAGCTGACATTGATAATAAGACTAAATTTCAAAAAAGTTGAAAAGCAAATTTCGTCAATCTCTTCTTATTTCTTAAAACTAAGTGGCTTTTTCACAACCTCTTTTTATCTAATAACCACTGTTTCCAACTCAACTAATTTTGCCCACGTTTCAATTTGATCTGTTGTTAGATTTAGCGAGACAACGGTATGATGACCGCCACCTGCCTGAATCCATGAATGGACACCTTCATGGAAATTCGGTTTAGTTTTCCATAACACACGTGCAACAGGTAAATTAGGTGCTTCAGTCGTTGGTTCAAAGGCTTTTACTTCATTGATCAGCAGTTTATAATGCGTACCGAAATCTGCCATCGATACGACTACCCCTTCTCCTGCTTTCCCATCAAATACAAGACGCGCCGGATCTTCTCTATCTCCCATTGATAAAGGAGAAACAACGATTCTTGGTTTCGTCGCAGCAAGCGTCGGATCTACTTCCATCATATGGGATTCCAAGATTGCTTCTTGGCCACTAGCTAGCTCGTAAGTATAATCTTCCATGAATCCTGTATCTTTCCCTCGAGCCATGATTTTCAGCAACCGATCAATCGCTGCAGTTTTCCAGTCGCCTTCCCCAGCAAAACCGTATCCTTCTGCCATCAAACGTTGTACAGCTAGTCCAGGTAGTTGTTTCATTCCATACAGGTCTTCAAAATTAGTCGTAAAAGCGTTATAGCCTCCTTCTTCTAAGAAACGGCGAATACCGATTTCCTGCTGAGCTTGTACTTTTACATGTTCCTCCCATGTCTTTTCTTCATAATCACCATAGTCGAAGGTATACAATTCCTTGTACTCTTCAAATAATTGATCGACTTCTTCGTCTGATACGCGATCGATTACTTGTACAAGATCTCCGATACCAAAATAATCAACAGTCCAACCAAATTGAATCTGTGCTTCCACTTTGTCTCCTTCTGTGACACCCACGTTTCTCATGTTGTCACCAAAACGAGCCACTTTTATTCCAAAACTTTCATTATAGGCTACTGCAACATCCATCCAATCAGCAATCTCTTTTTGGATCTCAGGTCGTTTCCAGTAGCCAACGACGATTTTATTTTGTTTATTTAATCGAGCATTGATGAACCCATATTCGCGGTCACCATGAGCGGATTGATTTAAATTCATGAAATCCATATCGATCGTTTTCCAAGGAATGCTTTCGTTATATTGCGTAGCTAAATGAAGCAATGGTTTTTGTAGAAGCTTTGTCCCGCGGATCCACATTTTTGCTGGTGAGAAAGTATGCATCCAAGTGATCACACCTGCTACTTCTTCTCGATAATTGACCTCTTTCATGATTTTTGTGATCGTATCAGCAGTAACTGCTAATTCTTGAAGGCGGATTGGATAAGGCAATTGGCCATTTTCATTCAGTTCATCGACCATTTCTTGTGCATGTTTCTTTACTTCTCGCAGTGCTTCTTCCCCATATAAATGCTGTGATCCTACAACAAACCAAAATTCTTTTTCTCCAATATTCAACATAATTAGCCACTCCTTTTATTTGTTTTGTCCGTAATACGCATTTTTTCCGTGTTTTCGTAAATAATGTTTATCTAAAATCCGTTGAGGCAGCTCTTCTGAAAATGAATTGAGCTGTCTGGTAAATAAATTCATCTTGCATACTTCATCTAGTACGACTGCGTTCATTACCGCACTTTGCGCATCTTTCCCCCAAGTAAATGGACCGTGTCCGTGTAAAAGTACCCCTGGAATTGCTAAGGGATCAATTTTGCGTTCTTTGAATGTTTCTATGATAACTTTTCCTGTTTCATATTCGTACCCGCTGTCGATTTCCTGTTGTGTCAAAAATCGAGCACAAGGTACCGATCCATAAAAAGTATCTGCATGCGTCGTCCCCATCGCAGGAACATCCAATCCTGCTTGTGCCCAGATCGTCGCCCATGTCGAGTGAGTATGGACGATTCCTCCGATTTGAGGAAATGAACGATATAAAACAGCATGAGTAGGCGTATCCGAAGAGGGATTGAGTTTACCTTCAATGATATGATTGTCCAAGTCCACAACGACCATGTCGTCTGCTGTCATCTCTTCATAACTGACTCCGCTAGGTTTGATAACGAAATATCGTGTTTCAGGATCAAAAGCGCTCACATTTCCCCATGTATATTTGACGAGTCCGTGTTTAGGCAAGTCAAGATTTGCTTGGTATACTTCTTCTTTCAGTTGTTCCAGCATTTTCTATCACTCCTTTTTCTTGCAATTGATGAATCGCTGTTTTTTCAATGTCGATCCCCTCACGGTAACGTCTCATAAATATCTGATAGCCTGCTATTTCTTCTGCTGAAGGTGTGATGGTGATTCCTTGGTCTTGTCCAAACACGTCTTCTGCCAAGAAGTTTTCTAAAGACTTCCCATGTCGATCCATCATATAGGCTGCTAATAACGCGATTCCCCACGCTCCACCTTCTCCGGCTGTGTCCATCACTGTAACTGGTGCCTCCATAGCAGATGCTAGAATCCGCTGTCCAACTTCTGGTGTTTTAAAAATCCCCCCATGCCCCACTAAACGATCAATTTGGACATTCTCAGATTTCAATATATCCATTCCGATTCTCATTGCACCAAAAGCACTGGCTAAATGGATCCGCATGAAATTCGCTAAATCAAAACGGCTACCTGGTGTACGTACAAATAATGGCCTTCCTTCATTTACTCCTGTAATGTTTTCACCGGAAAAATAACCATAAGAAAGTAATCCCCCGCAATCCGTATCGCCTTCTAGCGCTTTGTTGAATAATACCGTGAATAATTTATCTCTGCTTATCTCCATACCCAAAGAATTGGTAAATTCTTCAAAAATACTGACCCAAGCATTGATATCCGAAGAGCAGTTATTCGTATGAACCATGCCTACTAGTTCTCCTGAAGGTGTAGTGACCATGTCGATTTCCGGATGGACATTTTCTAGTTCTTTTTCTAATACGATCATAGCGAAGGCGGAAGTACCAGCCGAAATGTTCCCTGTCCGTTTGGCTACACTGTTCGTAGCGACCATACCGGTTCCTGCATCCCCTTCTGGCGGACAAACCGGGATTCCTGGTCTCAAATTTCCCGTAGGGTCGATCAGATAAGCCCCTGATTCGCTTAACTTGCCAGCTTCTTCTCCTGCTACTAGAACTTTAGGCAAAATGTGATCCAAGTCAATCGCTACGTGCGCTTTTTCGATTAACTGACCAAAAATATTTTTCATTTCTTGATGGTAGGTTTTCGTTGAAGGATCGATAGGAAACATGCCTGATGCATCTCCTACGCCTAGTACTTTCTCACCAGTAAGCTGCCAATGGACATAACCTGCAAGCGTTGTCAAAAAATTAATTTCTTTCACATGTTCTTCTTTATTCAAAATAGATTGATACAAATGAGCGATACTCCATCTCTGCGGAATATTGTATTGAAATTTTTCCGTTAATATTCGTTCTGCTTCTTCAGTGATTGTATTTCGCCAAGTACGAAATGGTACTAGTAACTGTTCCTTGCTATCAAATGCTAGATAACCGTGCATCATTGCACTGAACCCAATCGACCCGATTGTCGTAAGATTCTCGCCATAGATTTCGAATACTTCTGCTGCCATTTTTCGGTAACTGACGCGCAGTCCTTTCCAAATATCTTCTAATGAATAGGTCCAGATACCATTTTCTAGTTTGTTTTCCCACTCATAACTACCAGCGGCAATAGGAGTAAAAGATGAATCAATCAATACAGCTTTGATCCTAGTTGATCCAAACTCAATCCCTAAAGATGTACGACCATCTATGACATCTAACATACTTTGCGCATTTACTTCCTTCATAATGATTTAACTCCCTCCTTCTCGTCAAACCTGATCAAACCGTCTTTTTAGTAGCGCTTACAATGATTATTGTATACTTTTGTACGTACATGTCAAGCGGTTATTTACAAGAATACAATAAAAAACACTTGTTTTGTACGTACATAAGTTATAAAATGAAATTGCTTACAAAATCTGATCAACCGCCTTCTCGAAATTCTAGAAGGAGAGAATACTTATGAAAAAAGAAAAAAAAGTTTCCTCATCGTTTATTTATTTTTTTGGCGCATTTGGCGGCATTCTATTTGGATATGATATTGGTGTTATGACCGGCGCCTTACCTTTTTTACAGCATGATTGGGGTTTGGCAGGTAAAGCTTCTTTGATAGGATGGATCACGTCTTCGGTCATGTTAGGT
This sequence comes from Enterococcus sp. H57, assembly GCF_003112495.1. Lineage (NCBI taxonomy): Bacteria > Bacillati > Bacillota > Bacilli > Lactobacillales > Enterococcaceae > Enterococcus > Enterococcus sp. H57. The sequence goes on along the minus strand of NZ_BEHC01000009.1, from coordinate 17,506 downwards.
GCGATCCTTGGCGGCTCTTTATCTGGTCTTCTTTCTGATAAGCTTGGACGACGAAAAATGATTCTTCTTTCTGCACTTATTTTTATGGCTGGTTCTGTCCTTTCTGCATCTGCCCCTCACAATGGTTCTTATTTTCTGATTGCAGCAAGGATTCTTCTAGGTTTAGCTGTTGGCGCTGCATCTGCCCTAGTTCCTGCTTATATGTCTGAAATGGCTCCTGCTAGACTAAGGGGAAGATTGTCAGGGATCAATCAAGTGATGATTGCTTCTGGCATGCTCCTTTCCTATGTTGCAGATTATTTGCTAAAAGGGTTGCCTGAAACGATGGCTTGGCGCGTGATGTTAGGGCTCGCTGCTGTCCCCGCGCTGATTTTATTTTTCGGTGTTTTAGCTCTACCAGAGTCACCGCGTTTTCTTATGCAATCTGGCCGCTTGGAAGAGGCAAAAAGAGTATTGAACTATATTCGGACACCAAAAGAAGCTGAACAGGAATTCGAACAAATCCAGCTGAATGTCAAACAAGAAAAGACAACCGGAACTTCTTGGCATACTTTGTTTTTAGAAAAATATCGTTCCTTAGTCATTGCCGGTATTGGTGTAGCAGTATTCCAGCAATTTCAAGGAGCTAATGCTATTTTTTACTATATTCCGCTGATCGTAGAAAAAGCGACTGGGCATGCAGCGAGCGATGCATTGATGTGGCCGATCATCCAAGGAATCATTTTAGTTGCTGGTTCTTTGCTCTTTTTGGTTATTGCAGACAAGTTCAATCGGCGAACTTTATTGAAAATAGGCGGTAGCGTGATGGGACTTTCTTTCATCCTACCAGCTGTTTTAGGAACTGTACTGGATGCTCATACAAATTCGTTGTTGATTCTCTTGTTTTTATGTATTTATGTCGCATTTTATTCTTGCACATGGGCTCCACTGACATGGGTAATCGTAGGCGAAATATTCCCACTAGCTGTCCGCGGGCGAGCATCTGGCCTAGCCTCTTCTTTTAATTGGATTGGTTCTTTCCTAGTTGGCTTGCTTTTTCCTGTGATGACTGCTTCTATGTCTCAAGAAATCGTTTTCGGCATTTTTGGGATCATCTGCTTTTTAGGGGTTTTATTTATTCAAGAGATCGTACCAGAAACTCGTGGGAAATCTTTAGAGGAAATCGAACAAAGTGCATCTAAAAAAACTTATCCTAAACGTATTTCTATCCATCATTCTTAAAGAGGTTGTGACAGAAGTGGTCAGCTTCAAGAAATAAGAAGGAACCGCTTAGTTTCGAGTCACAAGGAACAATTTCAAAAAACAGCTTCTCATGTTTGATGAATATTGTGACTTGTGACCAGTTGGTAGGAGAACACCGTTTAGTGGAGAGGTGGTGAAAGAAACGTTCAGCCTTGAGCGATCAAAAGCTCTCACAAACATTGCGACGAGTAACCGTAGGAGCAATAAGAGGCGGTAAAAACCCGTCTCTTATTTTTCGTTTTCTTTCACTGTTTCCCGTTCAACTAGTACAGGTTCATAAAGAATATTCGGCTGTGCCTGTCCTTTTTCAATCGTTGTGACGATCCACCGTGCGGCATCTTGTCCCAACTTTTCTTTTGGATGTGTCAATGTTGTCAATTTTTTATTTCCTAAATGGCTTAAAGAAGAATCGTCTGTTCCTACGATGGATAGATCATCTGGAATTTGATAGCCATTTTCTGTCAGCTTATCTAGCAATAAACTAGCTATTTGGTCGTTATAGCAAATGATGCCATCTAAAGCTTGTTCTTCTTTCAACCGTTGTACTGTTTTTTCAGCGATTGTTTCTCGTGTTTCCGTGGTGAAAGTAATGATATCTTCCGTCAAAAAACGCACATTATACTGTTCACACGCGCTGATAAAACCTTTCATCCTGTATTTTCCTTGAAGATCGTCGATTTTTGTGATGAACAACAGACGCTGATGTCCTTTTTTTATCAAATATTCTGCTGCCATAAAACCGACTTTCACATCATCTAAACAAATATAAGAGGCATTTAACTCTTCATAAGCAGCATTGATCATCACCATCGGAATGCCTTGTTCTCTCAAAGCAACATAAAGTGCTAAGTTTGGGTTATACTGATTACTTTTCGTAGGCTCAACGATCAAACCATCTACCCCATAAGCAATCATTTTCTTCAAACACTCTTTTTCCAATTCGTGATCGTTATTCGTACTGGCTAAAAGCAATGAATACCCAGACTCTCGTAATTCATTTTCGATTCCTCGGATAATCGACGGAAAAATATAATCAGAGAGATATGTGGTGATGACACCGATCGTTTTTGTTCTGTTCAATGGTGTTTTTTCTATCTTATAGCTGTCATCTACATATGTGCCCGATCCTTTTTCTTTACGCAGATAGCCCTCATTTACCAACACAGCGATTGCTTGCCGAATCGTATGTCTGCTGACGTCATATATTTCTTGCAGCTTGAATTCTGAGGGAATGGTTGTATTTACTTCGTATTCCTCACGAAGGATCTTTTGTTTTATCTCTTCTGCAATATCTTGATATTTTGCCATTTGCCTTGCCCCTTTTTATTTGTACGTACATATATCATAACGAGTCTGCAAGGTTTATTCAAGCAAAAATCAAGGTTTCTTGTGCTCATAAGGCATACGGAACAGGTTCACCAAATTCTGGAAATCCTTGCTCATTCCACGTAAAGCATTGCGCGTTCGCGTGCCGATTAGGATTGTCTAACGGATCCCCTTTTTGGTTCTTCTCTGGTCGAGCATGATAGATCAAAATATCAAAGCACCCGTCTTCTGAAACCGTAAACGAGTTGTGACCAGGACCAAATTGCTTATTTTTTTCAGAAGAAACGAATACTGGCTCCGATAATTTATGCCATGATTCTTTTAATAAAAGATTCTTGTGCTCATCAGCCCACAGCAGGCCCATGGCATAGTTTTCATCTGTTGCACTACCAGAATACGTAATGAATATTTTCCCATTGCGAGTAAGGACTGCTGGACCTTCATTTACTGAAAAACCCCGTTTTTCCCATTCATACTCAGGTATAGAAAGGAGGATCTGCTTCCCCTTTAACGTCCAAGGATTATCCATTTCGGATAGATAAAGATTAGAATTCCCAGTAATTTCAGGATCTTGTTGGGCCCACACATAATATAGCTTTCCTTGAGAAGAGAAAGTTGTTCCGTCTAAACTGAAAGTTTCCCTTTTCGTTTTTATTTGTCCCTTTTCTATCCAATCTGTATTCATTGGATCTATATGCTGATTTTCAAGTACGAACATGCGGTGATGATGAGATTCATCACGTATAGTTTTATGATTGCTTGCAGCAAAGTAAATATACCATTTTCCATTGATATAATGGACTTCAGGTGCCCAGATCAATTCACTCATCGGTCCTTCTTCATGAGCCTGCCATACAATCAGGCTTTCAGCATGTTCTAATTCATTCAGTGACTTTGCCCTTCTTAATTCAATCACTTGGTAGCCTGGAACCGATCCTGTAAAATAATAATAACCATCTGTATGTTTATATACCCAAGGATCTGCCCGTTGCCGAACGATAGGATTATTATAAAGTGTCTTCATCATAACAAATTTCCTCACATTTTCTTTATTCTAATTACATTCCAAGAGTATTTTTCTATCTCTACATTTAATTCGTCATGTTTTTCTATTGAAAAATAGTTTATTTCAGGTTTTATTTTTTCTGGTTCTTCACGTGTATTTTTGTCCAACAGATCGCTACTGGTTAATGTGTAGTGCTCTCCTTGATCTAGCAAATTGAAATCATGTTCAATCGTTATCTTTTGTTGTTCATTTGTGCGATTGATCAAGAAAATAGTCAGCTGATTGCCGTTATCTACGATCACACTGTCCACATAAGGAACATTTTTTATCTTTTCACAATCATAAACAGGGCAAATGATTTGTTGTTCCAATACTTGACCTTTAGCATATTTCGATAAGTGTTGCATCACATAATAAGTTGGATTCCTCCATGCTTGTCCTTTAGCATCTGTCAGTATTAAAGGTATTGTGTTTACTAACAATGATTGACAACTAATCTTTACGCGATCTGCGTGTCGTAAAATAGCCAGCCCTAATGAACCAAATAATAATGTATCTTCCATAGTAAAGTAACACCAATCGATGGGACTACCGACTTCAAAATCCCTATGTCTTTTTTCCGGTTGGGCATGTACATTCCATTCATCAAACGCTAGATACATTGTTTTCTCACTTCTCAAATATCCTTTTACATAATCACAAGTAGCAACGATTTCTTCAATTTGACGATCGAATCGATAAGCTTTTGCAAGGTATGTCGCTGTATCATCACGCTCATTTTTAGGAGGTTTAGTCAAGTCTTCTTCATCATACTTATCAATATAGTTATGCAAAGCTAAATAATCTACATTCTCATAAGCTTCTTCTAATGCGATACGATCCCATTCAGGGTACGATGGTAAACGTGGCGTAGAGCTTCCAACTAAGATTGTTTCAATTGAATCATCCACTAACTTCATGACTTTTGAGGCTTCATTTGCTAACCTACCATATTCATAAGCACTCTTAGCCCCCACTTGCCATGGCCCGTCTAGCTCATTCCCTAAACACCATAATTTAACGCCAAAAGGCTTTTTTTGCCCATTTTTTATTCTTAAATCACTCCAGAAGGTTCCTTTTGGAAAATTACAATATTCTACTAAATTTTTTGCTTCATCAATTCCTTTTGTTCCTAAATTCACCGTGAATATCGGTTTCGCTTGTACATGACTGATCCATTTAAAAAATTCGTGGAGTCCAAAAGAATTTGGTTCTATACCTCGCCATGCTAAATCAATTTTTTTTGGTCGTTGTTCTTTCCTACCTACAGTATCCACCCAATCATAACCAGATGTAAAGTTTCCTCCAGGATAGCGAATGACACCTAATTCTAATTCCTTTACATAAGAGAGGACATCTTGTCTAAACCCGTCACCATCAGCTGTTTCATGGCCCGGTTCATAAATCCCTGTATAGACGACACTTCCCATATGCTCAACAAATGAGCCAAACAGCCGAGAACTGATCTCTCCTACCGTAAAATCCTCTCTGATTTTTACTTTCACTTCTTCGTCCAACAGCTTTCCCTACCTTTCATTTCCTATAGTCAAGATAATAGATACAAGTTTCCATACGCCACCAGCAAAGATAAAAATAAAAGGAGGGAAAAGAAATATGAGCAGTACAAATCCTAATAACAATACGCAACAAAGAATATTTCTCAAAAAATCAAAAAATACTTTCCATGCACTTTGTTCAAAAATTTGTAAAAATGTGATATCTTTGTTTTCAGAAATCACATATATCCAGGATAAAAGAAACATGGAATAAATAAGTGAAACTACATATCCACTAATTGAAAGTACGATTGTCTGTTCTTCTAATAATTGATTAACAAGAAAATAAATAATGATTGTTAACAGACTAAGGAACAAGTTCTTACCAAAATGTTGCTTTATTCCTTGAAAGAAAAAATAAATGATATTTCCTGATCCCTCACCTTTCCATTGCGCCATTACATAAAAAACAGCACATGTAGCAGGCACGATAGTAATAACAGGCAAACACACGATTACCCAGAGAATACCTAATAAGATGTAATCAGAAACCACAATCAACTGTCCATAAAATTTAGTCTCAACTATTTTCATCTTCCTCACTCTTTCATTCCAGACATAGCTGTTCCTTGAACAAAATATTTCTGTGCAAAAATATAAACCACTAGTAATGGCAGCATTGAAATAACCGTTCCAGCCATTACAGGTCCATAAAAAGAAATGTTCTGCCCCGTAAATAAAGCTAACCCTGCTGGTAAAGTTCTCATTTTTGAACTACTTGTCAATATCAATGGATAAAGCAAGTCATTCCAACTATTCATCAGCGTGAAAATCCCTAATGATAAAAGAGTAGGTTTGCTCAATGGCAACATGATTTTCAAAAAAATATTAAACTCACTTAATCCATCAATGCGTGCTGCCTCTTCCAAAGAATCTGGTAAAGTAATAAAAAAGGAACGCATCATGAAGATACCAAATGCAGTTGTCATACGAGGAATGATCAAACCTGCATAAGTATCAAGCATGCCAAGCAAATTGACTTCAATAAATAGAGGAATCATGAAGACTTGGAATGGGATCATCATTGTCAGCAAAACGAAATAGAACAAAACTGATTTTCCTTTGAAACGCATACGAGCAAATGCATACCCCGCAAGAGAATCAAAGAATACAGAAGTGATCACTGTCCCTCCAGCAAAAATCACTGTATTTTTGATGTAATCTAATAAAGGGATCGTTGTCCAAACCTTAATATAGTTATCTAGGGTATAGCTATCTGCAAATATTCTAGGCGGAAATGAGATAATGTCTTTTTCGTGTTTAAAAGAAGAAATAATCAGCCACAAAAAAGGAAACGCAATAACCAACAATATAACTAGCATACTAATCGTTCGAATGATTTTTTTACCACTAACTGCTTTTCGACTATTCACAGTAACTGTAATCGAGCTTTCTGGTGCCATACAGGTTTCCCTCCTATTTCATTTGTTTTTCTTTCCGTGACATGTACACATTAGTGGAGATAGCTATAGTTGCAACAATGATAAACAAAACCGAAGACAGTGCTGATGCATAGCCCAATTCATAAGGTGCTGTAAATCCTCGACTGTAAATATATTGAACAGCTGTTTCTGTCTTAAATTGTGGGCCACCAGCGGTTGCAACATATACTTGGTCAAACACTTGCATCGAACCAATCAGATTCGTTAAAATACAAAAACCTAAGGAGGGAACGATCTGAGGTAGCGTAATGTTAAAAAACTGCTGTCGATTTGTTGCACCATCCATTTGAGCAGATTCATACAAAGAGGGAGAGATTCCCTGAATAGCAGTCAAGAGAATCGTCATAGTAACACCAAAATTCTTCCAAACAGTCATGATGGCTACCGTCGGCATAGCAAGGGTTGGATCGCGAAAAAATTGAGGGATCGGCAAGCCGACTTGTGAAAACAAGTAAGGAATCGCCCCTACATTCGGATCAAGCAACATAGAAAAAATAATCGCAATTGACGTCAATGAACAAATAACTGGAATGTAAAATGTCGAACGACAAAAACGATTGAATCTGGTATTTTTAGATAATGCTACTGCTGCTAATAAACCAACGATAATTTGTGTTGGCGTTTCGAGTACGGTGAAATATAAAGAATGAATCAACGAATTAACTGCTCGTTCATCACTAAATATACGTGTGAAATTTTCAAAACTTACAAAATTTCTTGATGTAAAGAAAATATTCAAATCTGTAAAACTAATAGCAAATGTTCCTAAAAGCGGTATGACAGTAAATAATAATAAAACTAAAAAAGATGGAGTTAAAAACAAATACGCAGCACGATCAGGACGATTCCAATATTTGGTGAATCCGTTCATATAGTCCACCTCATCTTTCATTTTGATAAAATATACAATCTTGGTTTAAACGAATCTGAATAAGATATCCGAACAATCGCTGTGATTTTTGCAATAACACCTATCTGCAAATACTAGGTCGATCATTCAGATATCTGTATCTTGCCAACAGTCTATCCTGTATAAAGTTCTGTACTATTTTTGCAGTAATTGATTGATGGCATCATCTGCATCGTTCATGAGTGTCTCAGGATCTTCTCCTGCTAATAATTTTTCAATCAGTGGATTGATGATATCGTTATTGATCGCAGAGATTTGGGTAAAACCTGGTAAATATGGCTCTGCATAGTCCATTTGTTTCGATAATTCAGATACAATAGGATCATTTTTTACTTCTTCATCTTTTGCTACTGAATCCAAGTAGGCAGGAAATCCATTTTCGATACTCCATTTTTTACCAATTTCAGTTGTATTCCAATATTTCAAAAACTCATAGACAGCTTCTTTTTTATTATTATCTGTACTTGCCGGAATGGCATATCCTACGCCATCTAAAATAGCTGTTTTTTTGTCTGAATCACTCCCTTGTGGTAAGGTAGTCACATTATAATCAATCTCGTTTGCTTTCAATCCGTTATTTAACCATGGCCCATTGATTTCAATGGCTAGTTGACCAGCATTCATTAAATTGTCCATTTCGGCGCCAGAAATCGATTCTGGACCAGTCTTGTCTACATGGATCATTTTTTGGATCGCTTTTAACGTTTTAAGGTTCTCAGGAGACGCAAATTCAGACTTAGTATAATCATCGTTCACTAATTTACCGCCATTTGCTAACATCCAGTTATATAACGGTGCAGTTCCATCCTTATTGAAGACAAAACCTGATACATTTTTACTACTATCAGTTAATTTTGGTGCCATTTCTGTCAATTCTTCCCAAGTAGTAGGTGGTTGTTCAGTATCTAATCCAGCTTGTTTAAACAAATCATTATTCCAATACATATACATTCCTTGTACCTGCATGGGGACAAAATACTGTTTACCTTCTACTTCACCTAATTCAATAGCCGTTTCTTTAAAATCAGATTTATCTACTCCATCATATTCCCAGAAATCGTCTAATGGTTGTACCGCTCCGTTTTCTACATACTGTGCAAAATCTGGATAATTTAATGCAATAAAGTCAGGTGCTTTTTTAGAAGAAATCGCTGTAGGAAGTTTTTCATTCAAATTGGCCCAAGTCATGATATCCATTTCAATTTTGATGTTTTTATCATTTGTTTTATTAAATTCATTAACGATTTCTTGCAATATTTCACCATCAGATGCAGTAAACCCATTCCAAAAAGTCAAAGTCACTTCTTTATCAGAATCAGATTCTGCTGAACTTCCGCCACCGCAAGCTCCTAAAATACCTGTTGCAGCTACCAACAAAGAGCCAATTAACCATTTTTTACCTTTCATTTTTTGTTCCTCCTTCATCTGATAAACGACATCTGACCACATTCCAAGATAGCGGTTTCAATAAACAATTGATTTTCCCATCTTCAGCTTTTACATTTGTTGAATGACTTGGTTTTACTTGTTCACTTTTAGGAAGATTAGTTGCTTTTGTATCAAATCCACTCATTTCAGAAAAATCAATCACTCCCTCTACTGATAATTCAGACAAGTGAACAGTTAGATTCATTTCTTCTTCTCCACGGTTAACTGCAAATATGACAAGTTCTTTGTCATTTATTACGGCTATACTTTCTAAATACGGCACTTCTTCAAAATCTTCCGTCGCATAGTTTGCTGAACGAATTTGTGGGCTTAACACCTCTCCTTGTCCATACACAGCAGCTTGCATAAATGGATAATAGATCGTCTGTCTCCAAGCTTCTCCGTTTGTTTCTGTCCTGATTGGTGCAATAACGTTTACCAATTGAGCAAGACAAGCAATCTTTACTCTATCTGCATGTTTCAATAAAGTGATTAATAGACAGCCTAATAGTAATGCATCTTCAAAATTATAGTTATCTTCTAGTAAAGGAGGAGCAATCTGCCAAGGCTCTGCTTGCTCATCTTGTTCCGCTGAATGATACCAAATATTCCATTCATCAAAGGACAGGTTGATCTGCTTCTTACTATGTTTCTTCGCCTTGACTGTATCGCACATCGCTGTCACTTCAGAAATGAACCGATCCATGTCTAAGGAACGTGCAAGATAATGAGAAAGATCATTTTTTTGGTTGCCATAATATTGATGAAGAGACAAATAATCTATTTGATCGTACGCTTGATCAAGAACTGTTAACTCCCAGTCACCAAATGTAGGCATTTGCCGATTCGAACTTCCGCATAAAACCACCTCAATTGAATCATCTACGAGTTTCATCGCCTTAGCCGTTTCCTCTGCTAACCGTCCATATTCTTCCGCTGTTTTATGTCCAATCTGCCAAGGGCCGTCCATTTCATTCCCTAAACACCATGTCTTAATTCCAAAAGGGCTCTCTTGACCATTCGAACGTCTTAAATCACTCCAATAAGTTCCTTTAGGAAAATTACAATATTCGACTAAATTACGAGCTGCATCTACTCCACGAGTACCCAGATTGACAGCCATATTGATTTCGGCCCCCACATGCTGACACCAGTTATAAAATTCATGAATCCCAACTTCATTCGTTTCAATTGTCCGCCAAGCTAAATCCAACCTTCTAGGTCTATTTGCTATGGGCCCAATACTGTCTTCCCAACGAAATCCTGACACAAAATTTCCACCAGGATATCTAATCATGGGAATGTTCAATTCTTTTACCAAGTGAATGACGTCTTGGCGAAATCCACTTTTATTAGCTGATGGATGATCTGGCTGATAAATCCCTTCATATACTGCTCGTCCCATATGTTCAATAAATGAACTGTACAACCGCGGATCAACTTTGCCTACACGCTTGACACTACTAATCAACATTGTGGCTTCCATAACTGACCTCCTTTAATTTATACATGAATAATACACCTTGTTGAAAGCGTTGTCAATAATATAAATGTTAAACTTACTTATTTTTTATCGATTTTAATTAACCTAAATATTAATAATGATTAAAACAAATAATTTAATATAACTTTTATTAACAAATATGTTAATATATAAGAAAAACCTTTTAAGAGGTGATATATATGCAACTACAAATAAACGAAGAATCCTTACCGGTATATGAAGCATTAGCTAGTAAAACAAGGATCAGGATCATCCAGCTACTTTCCAAAAAGAAGATGAATGTCAAAGATTTGGCAAAAGAACTTGGGGTAAGCAGTGCTATCACAACGATGCACGTGAAAAAGCTAGAGGAAGCAAACATCATCAAAACAGAAAAAGTAGGACAACAAAAAATTTCGAGCCTTCGTGTCGATAAAATCGATATCAGTTTTCCAGAAAAAATATTCAATGCTTTTGATACGAAAGAAACATCGATACCTATTGGTCACTATACAAATTATGCAATTGAACCAACATGCGGTTTAGCTACGATCCATGATTTTATCGGGAAAGTGGATGAACCACGCTATTTTATGGATCCTCGAAGGATGGATGCCCGCATTCTCTGGTTTACCAGCGGATTTGTCGAGTATCAGGCACCTAATTTTTTAAATACAGAGGATACATTGGAGATGTTGGAAGTTTCTGTGGAAATTTCTTCTGAATTTCCTTTTTCAAATGACAATTGGCCTTCAGATATCACTTTCAGCCTAAATGGTGTGGAGCTAGGAACATGGACGAGCCCTGGAGATTTTGCTGATATCCGCGGTAAATATACGCCTGATTGGTATCCAGATAATCTTAATCAATACGGCTTGCTGAAGACGATCCGAATTACCAAACACTTGACGAATATGAATGGAGAACCCTTGTCAAACATCACGATCAACGACATCCCTAAAGAGCAAGACACTTGGCATTTGCGAATCGAAGTGAAAGACGATGCCAAACATGTGGGGGGCTGTACTTTATTTGGTAAAGGATTCGGTAATTACGATCAGGATATCAAATTAAAAGTTTACTACAGCTGATATTTTTCTTTTCTATTTTATAAAACAAAAACAGCCAATCCCTATGAAGGGACGGCTGTTTTTGCTTTATTGTTATTTCCAGAAATCATCCAAAACGGAAATTGGCAAATGTCGTTTATGTTGTGTCTTGTTCCACCATGCTTCGATTTTTTCTTGTGCTTGAGCGGGAACTTCTTTTCCTTCTAGATAATCATCAATTTCATTATATGTGACACCTAGTGCGACTTCATCTGCAATCATTGGTTTCCCATCTTCAAGATCTGCAGTCGGAATTTTTGTGTATAATTTTTCCGGTGCATTCAATGCTTGAAGCAATTGTTTCCCTTGTCGTTTGTCCAAACGGAATAATGGCAAAATGTCGGCTCCGCCATCACCAAATTTCGTGAAGAATCCAGTAATGTTTTCTGCAGCATGATCTGTCCCTAATACGGCTCCTGCTCTTTCTCCAGCTACGGCATATTGCGTAATCATACGTTGACGTGCTTTGATATTTCCTTTGTTAAAATCGCTGATTTCCACACCTGCTTCGCTTAATACTTGTACTTGTGCATCAACAGCTGGTTTGATATTTACTCGCAGACTAACATCGGGCTGGATAAAGTCAAGAGCAGCTTTTGCATCTTCTTCATCTGCTTGTTCACCATAAGGAAGACGAACAGCGATAAATTGATAGTTTTCATCTTTTGTTTCTTCACGCATTTCTTCCATCGTTAGTTGCGCCAAACGGCCTGCTAAAGTAGAATCTTGGCCGCCGCTGATACCTAGTACAAAAGTTTTAAGAAACGGATATTTTTTCAAATATGCTTTCATAAAGTCAATACTTTTGCGTATTTCTTCTTTTGGATCAATTGTTGGTTTGACACCTAATTCATTGATAATTTCTGTCTGCAGGCTCATTTATTCTCCTCCTATGCTTCTGTATGAAGTTCTGCTACGCTTTTTTTCATTCGTTCCATGATAGCCATTTTATGGTTCCAGCATTCAGTAGACAGATCGACTGGGTATTTTTGCGGATTCAAGTCTCGTTTATACTCTTCCCATAGTGAATCTAGATTTTCTTTTGTATATTCTTTGATTTCGTTTAGTGCAGGTAATTCGTAAACTCTTTTTCCTTCGATAAAGATATCTTGTAAAACTGGGCGAGCTGTAAAGTCTCGAACAGTTTTATTGATAAACGTATGCACTGGATGGAACATGAAGATAGCTTCTTCTTCTCGAGGGTCTTCATCCCATAATGTAACGTAGTCTCCTTCAGATTTCCCATCAAAATTTCGAGTGATGCGCCACACTTGTTTTTTCCCTGGAGTAGTTACTTTTTCTGCATTGCTTGATAACTTGATCGTATCCATCATGTTTCCTTCATCATCTTCGATCGATACTAGCTTGAATACTGCACCAAGGGCTGGCTGATCATAGGCTGTGATCAATTTTGTCCCAACACCCCATACATCAATTTTAGCTTTTTGCATCTTTAAATTCAAAATCGTTGCTTCATCCAAGTCATTCGAAGCATAGATTTTTGCTTCCGTAAATCCGGCTGCATCTAATTGTTCCCGAACACGCTTAGATATATAGGCCATATCTCCACTGTCGATGCGTACGCCTTGGAAGTTGATTTTGTCACCTAATTCTTTCGCCACGCGAATCGCACTTGGCACACCTGATTTCAACGTATCATAAGTGTCGACTAAGAACACGCAGTCTTTATGGGTTTTAGCGTAGGCCATAAATGCTTCATAATCATTTCCATAAGATTGGACTAACGAATGAGCATGGGTCCCGCTAGCTGGTATCCCAAATATCTTCCCAGCACGTACATTGCTTGTTGCATCTGCTCCGCCGATATATGCCGCTCTAGTTCCCCAGACTGCTGCATCCAGTTCTTGTGCCCGTCTAGTTCCAAATTCCAATAGTGGATCTTCTCCGATGACAGATTTGATACGAGCTGCTTTTGTCGCGATCAACGTTTGGAAATTGACCATATTCAACAGTGCTGTTTCTACTAATTGGCAGTGCGCTAAAGGCCCTTCCACTTGGATCAATGGTTCATTTGCAAAAACTAGTTCTCCTTCACGAGCAGAACGAACTGTTGCTTTAAATTCAAAATTTTGTAAATACTCCAAAAAACCTTCAGGATAGACTTCTAAACCACGCAAGTAAGCAATATCGGAATCATTGAACGTCAGATTCTCTAAATAATTGACTAACCGTTCCAATCCTGCAAAAACCGCGTATCCGTGGTTAAAAGGCATTTCTCGAAAGTAACATTCAAAAACAGCATGTAAATCAGCTCGACCTAATTCCCAGTATGTCTGCATCATATTGATTTGATATAGATCCGTATGCAGCGTCAAACTGTCGTCTGGGTAAGTATTATTCATCTTGTATTACTCCTCTTGGCAAGTTTTCATTTCCTACCCATTATAACAAAAAAAATTAATAGGAAAAGAAATCTTCCATTTTTTCTGAAAAAGCACATGTTTTACGGATATTTCTTGCTAAAAATGAACTCCATCTGCTAAAACTATCCTTTCTTATTGGTATTTAACCTAAACGAGAAAGAATACTTATTTTATTCAATGTATCCGAGACACGAAGAAATTAGCGTTTTCTATTTTTCTTACTTGATAAAATAAGTAGCTTTTCCTACTACAATCGTAGCCGTTAAGATACCGATGATTGAACGAATATAACCAAATGTCTCTACAACATAATCAATGGCAAAAGTTTTTGAAGCAAATAATACATCTTTCCTTTTTTGCTTCTTATCCCCAAAGAAACGGATATAACTTATTATGTATTGAATTTTTTTGGAAAGGCGAATTATGACAAGATATACCTTGCGTTGAAAAAACTCGCGGAAAAAATATCACACGTTTTTTTAAAAAAACAAAAGTAAGAAAGCAGCTGTCAATAGAATGGAAACAAAAATGGCGAGACATCAATCAGTCTCGCCTTGTTTTTTATTGTATACGTTAGATATGGAGCAGGTTACCATAAAGATGATTATTAGTCGTTATTAAATAGAAATCTTCGTATTTTTTTGTTCTATCACTACAATATCTTTATTTGGACGTTTGAATTGTATTCCGGCACGTTCTAGCTCCTGTTTCACTCCTACATGGACTTTGACATCTTCTCGTGTCATTTTTAAAACGTGATGAATCGCATAGTCGATTTCTTGCCTTGTGATTTTTTTCTTCGTATTGATCATCACGACTTGCTTTTTATCATATGTGTCTACCAATAGCAGTTGTGTTCGATCTAACGAAAATAATTTGTAATAATTAATAGCCGTATTCCCAAAAAAGAATTCCACTACTTTAGGATAAAATGTCTTAATATTTAAATTACTATTCACAGGTGTTTCGATTAGCTTCATCTCATTCCTCTTTTCTATATAGTCGATTTAGATCCAATCTAAGTTATGTTACCATCTTTCCTAGCATTAAGGAATCGGTTACAATTGAACCTTTAAAGACAAAAGGATTTACCTTTTATCACTTAATAGTATAACATAATTTCATGAGAAAAAAATACAATTTTTTCTTGACCTTCTCGTTACGTAAAGGATTATGCTTACATTTGTCAGGAGGAAAAATAATGGAGTACACAATAAAGAAAATGTCAGAGATATCAGGAGTCAGTCCGAGAACCTTGCGCTTTTATGATGAGATTGGACTGCTAAAACCAGCTAGGATCAATTCTTCAGGTTATCGGATTTATGGCAAAAAAGAAGTCGATCGTCTGCAACACATCTTATTTTATCGAACAATGGCATTCAAGTTGGATGATATCCAAGAGGTCTTAGACAATCCATCTTTTGACCACCAGAAAGCTTTAATCAAGCATCAGCAAATGTTGCTGGAAAAACGGGCACAAATCGATACCCTCTTGACAACTGTCCAACAGACACTTGATATGTACGAAGGAGGAAGAAAAATGAGTGACAAAGAAAAATTTGAAGGGTTTAAACAACAAAAGTTGAAAGAAAATGAAGAATCCTATGGACAAGAGATTCGACAAAAATACGGAAAAAAAAAGGTTACAGCATCCAATGAAAAATGGATGAATATGGATAAAGAAACGTATGAAGAAATGCAAACTGTTGAAAAGCAGATGTTATTTGATCTCACTCTTTACTTAAAAGAACCAGAAGATGAAAGCTTAGCAGACCGTATCTTCCAAGCTCATAAGAAGTGGTTATCTTACAGCTGGCCTGAATATCAGCCAAAAGCGCATAAAGGACTAGGAATGATGTACGAAGCCGATGAACGGTTCACTGCATATTATGACGAGCGAAGTGGTCATGGTGCAGCAAAAGCTTTAAATGAAATTATCCAAAAAAAGGCGTAATCTTTTACATGATCCAACAAAAAAGTACACGTAAAATGACCTAATAACAAAACAGCAGACACCCAAGTTAGATTTTTATGCTAACTTTTGGTGTCTGCTCCATTCTTTCACAAGTTTTTTCATCCTACTTTAAATATATTCATCGTTGAATAAACGTATAAGGTATTTTCACTTTATCCTTTTTTTCTGTAAGAAACAATTGAAATGCCATTTCTCCGCAAGCTTCCAGATGGTGGTCGATGGTTGGGAAACCAAGAAGCTCGCTGATCAGCAAATTATCGCGTCCAATCACCACTGGTGTCTTATCTTGCAGATAGCTTTGCAAGATGCCTGCTGCAACCATATCCGAATTTGTAAAGACACCATCAACTCCAAGCTCTTTAAAAAAGAAGCCTGCTTGTTTTCCTTTCTCTGCATCTATACAATCCCAAAAAACAAGTGATTCATCAAAAGATGGAAAAAGTTGATGACATAGCTGCAAAGTGATTTTTGAGTTATAACTTAGCCTGCCACTTCGCCCCAACGTGATGCCCAATTGCTTTATACCTTGCTGCTTCAAATAAGTAAGGCCTTCTGTAATTGATTGTTCTCGATCAATAAAGACACAACTTGCCTGTTTTCCCTTGATTTCTTCACAAAAAACTAGAGGTCCATATTTTTGATATGCCAATAAATCATCTAGTGTATTGGCACGAGACGTAATGATCAATCCATCGAAAGCTTTAGCTGCAAATTCTTCAAGATACCTTCGCTCTTTTTCTTTCTGATAGCCCGTCGGTAAAAGTGTCACTTTGTAATCATAATCAAACGCTGCTTCAATGATCCCACTGATCAACTGATCAAAATACGGATGATTGGTATAAGGCAGAATCACTCCAATGCTTTTCGTTTTTCCATAACTTAACTGTCTGGCATTTGCATTAGGGATATAATCGACTTCTTTCATGACCGCAAGTATTTCTTTCCTTTTTTCCTCATCTACATATGGATGTCCATTGATTACACGTGAAATAGTAGAAACTGAATAACCTGTGAGCTTTGCGATATCTCGAATGTTTGCCACTGCTGCTTCGCCACCTATACAAAAAGATTTTCTTGTAAATAGTCTACCACAGCTGGACCGCATTCAAAAAACTGATACATTTTTCCTTCATGCGAAAAACTGATCCGCTGCCCGCCCCAATATATATCTTTTGTCAAAGTTTCGATTTCATTCATTGGTATTTCTTTTACTATATTCCTATTCAACCCTTGAAAACTGTACAACGTTAATACGGATCCCTTGAACTCGACAAACGCATAAAAATAATTGTTCGTTGTGCCATCTGTTATCTCTACATAAGTATTCATTGCAAGCCCTCCTTTTGATACTTTGAGTATAGTGTATGAAACGCGTCTCATAGCAAGGAGTTTGTTTTGCCAAAGAAAAGTTTTATTCCTCTTTCATTATTACCAAAGTCTCTTATTTTAAATTGAATACATTATAATGATACTGTAAATATATCTTTATTATTAGTGAATGGATATTTAGTTTGAGAGTGTAAAATATTTTGTGTAAATAGAAAAAAGGAAGTCCCTTCTGTAGAATAGAGTTACCACAACACATTCACAGAAAAGAGGACTTCCA
>NZ_BEHC01000008.1:0-16840 GCF_003112495.1 Enterococcus sp. H57 | reverse complement strand
CAACAGGTAACCGATACATTAGTTTCAATGTTTACTGAGTAACTAATTATTTTGCAGGAGGACAATTTATTTACACAAAATTATTGACGCTCCCCTGTTATTCAAATCATTTTATCAAAACTACATAGTAAATGGTAAAAAGCAACATGACATAATATATAGAAGGCTTTACAGTATATATGGGAGTTTACTAAAAAAGAATGGAGTAAGAGTTAACACAATGGGCCATTAGCTGAAGTTTTAAGCACTTCAAGGTATGAAACAGAATGGCCTTTAATACTACATGATTATTTAGACTGCTCAAACTGCTATCAGTCTGGTGGAATGAATAAAGTATTATACTAAAAGCAGATCCAACTACAACGTAACAGGAAACCTGTTGTATCAGGAAAAGTGATAGTACATGGAGAAGAAAAGGCCCCCTTTGTATGAGTCAGTACATATCTTATTTATAGATAAAACGGTATTCAATCGAAATAAAAAATCTGAATAATAGACGTAAATAACTTCTAAAAGTCTCACACATCTATCATTCAGATTATTTTTTATTTACTGTTTGTTCTACTTTATTTTATTCTTCTGGTATAGTATTCGAGTCATTTTTATAGGTCAACAAATCACCCGGTTGACACTCCAAAACTTGGCAGATTTTTTCGAGAGTGGAAAAACGGATGGCTTTTGCTTTTCCATTTTTTAGAATAGAGATGTTTGCCATCGTAATGCCCACTTTCTCACTCAATTCAGTCACACTCATTTTTTTTTGAGCTAATACTACATCTAAATTAACGATAATTGCCATGTCGCACCTCACACTGTCAAATCATGATCTGTCTTAAGTAAAATCGCATGTTCAAGCAGTTTTTCCAGCACGCTTGTTAATGTGTATACTGCAAAAGGAATGAATACGACAGCGATTCCTACCAACATCAAACCTGGAGCATCGTCTAAATCCGCTACTTTCATAAATTTAGGAAGTAAGCCAAAAAAAGCGAAACCAATAAACAAAATGGTTCGTTCGATTTTTTTTAGTATGTTTAAGCTTTGAGTGGAAAAAGCTTGGTTATCTTCGATTTTTTTCAATAGTTTCAATAAGAAATAAGCAATAACGATCCCTAGGAGAAGGGCAAAGTAAATGACAGAAACAAATAATGTGGTCTGCCAATCAAAATTGAATCCTTTTTCGCTTGTAGCGATCTGAGTGTAAAAAAGTACGCCGAACAAAATAAATACGGCACTTATACCTAAAACGACAAATTTTAATAGCAATGTTTTAAATTTCATTTTTATCCCTCTTTTATCTTTGATAGCTAAAATATAGCAGAATAATTATTGTAAAACAACTATTTTTTATCGAAAAACAATAAAAATATATCGTTTATAAAAAATGATAGAGTATGAGGGTGTGGAGTGCATTTAACAGCTTTTTTTGATTGTAAGAAACATTTAAAACCAGTTATTTTAGATTCTATGTGTGTCTCTTCTATAATGCTAGTTTAGATGCCTGGGATTATATTGGACAATACAGTTGGAGGATTTTTTATTCTCTAGCGAAGAGAAGTGTAAGTTAACAGAACTGTATGAGAAAAAAGACAACTACGTAGTAGCTAACCGATTCATTAATTTTTTCAAGTTCATGTTTATTTACGTATCAGAATTTTTCTTATTCAATGGTTTGGTGTAATCATCACTTATTTGTCCTTTATTGCTTATACAATGTTATACAAAAGGAAAATCAAGCATTGACGCATGGGGTGTGGTACTATCTAGCTGAAATAGCTTAATAAGCGCAAGTAGATGCATTGGATTAGTTTATAAATCAAAAGTGTTAGAGGTATTAAGAAGAAGTAGAAAAATAAAATGGATTGCCGAATAAAAAGTACCATAAATCCTAAAACATGTGCCAACAGATAGATGGTAGATGTTTATTTTTTTCGATAATTTTGTAACAAAAATACGAAGATGAAAAAGAATAGAGATTCCCATAATGTAGTAGTCCAACTGAATTCTTTACTGATACCAAATACCATATTTCCTAGATTTGATACAATCAAATAGCCAATCGTTATGATCAATGAATAGTACAATCTTTTCATCATAGGACATACCTCGTTTTTATTTATAAGAATAGTATAAACCAAAGAAGTGAATAAGAAAAATGATAATATAAAAATAAAGTAAGAACGCATTAAAGTAACTAAAGTTATTTATTGTATTTTTTAATTCTCCGAAAAAATTTAATAAATAAATAGAATCTTGTAATAATAACTGAGCATAATCTTTGCAATTTTTAATCTTGAATAATATCCTTTAAGTATAGCCAGCAATCAAAAGTAAATAGAGAATAAGTAAGCAATTGTTATTTCAGTATCAGACTGGCAATAAAACGCCGTTATGATCCAGCAATGTTTGGTAGCGCTTTATTTACTGGTGCTATGCTAACTGTTCGCTATCTATACTGTGATTGTCGGTAGAGTTATTTACAGGGTAAAAATAAGTTTATAGGAGGTGGAAAATGAATAAGGGGTTAAAAATAATCGGTGTTATCATGAGTTTACTGCTACTTTCAGTATTTCTAGCGATTGCGTTGATCAATGCGCCGTATATTATGCCTGAACAATTGGAACGATTTCGCTTCTTTACTTTAACGAATTACTACATGCAACAATATATTTTCTGGGCAGCTGTAGTATTTGCCGTTCTTGCTATTATCATCTTGCTAGTCG
This sequence comes from Enterococcus sp. H57, assembly GCF_003112495.1. NCBI lineage: Bacteria > Bacillati > Bacillota > Bacilli > Lactobacillales > Enterococcaceae > Enterococcus > Enterococcus sp. H57. The sequence continues at coordinate 14,117 of NZ_BEHC01000008.1, read as the reverse complement.
TTCTTTTCTATCCAAAGTCAAGAGGAACTTTCGTTATGAAACGGGAAGATGGCAAACTAACAATCGACAAAAAAGCGATCGAAGGGTTGGTACGTTCCCATTTACACGAAGAAGAGTTCATTCATTCACCTAAAGTACGGATACGTTCAACGAAAAATCGAATCCATATCCATGTCAACGGAGACTTGAAACGAACTTCTTCATTAGTAGGGAAAACAGGTGTATTGATGCAAGACATCGAAGAAGAAGTGACTAGAGTACTTGGAACAAAAGAAACGGTCAAAGTGGCAGTCACATACAGCGGTTATGAAGAACAAGAAGATACAAGAGACTACAAGCACTCTCGAGTGGAATAGGAGGGCCAAATAATGAAAGAACTATTTTCAGCATACAAGCTCCCTATTATCTTTGGGGGGCTTGGACTACTGCTAGCTGTTTTATGGTTAACGATTGGATTTTTCAAGACATTGTTGATCATAATCATGACAGCAATTGGCGCAGGAATCGGTTTTTATTTGAAACAGACAGGAATAGTTGATCAATTTTTTAAATCATAGGAGGAAACAAAGATGGAAAACAAAAACATGAATACAACAAATGGATCAGTTTTGGCAAATGAAAAAGGAGAAAACCGCATGATGAATGGTGAATTGACTTATGAAGACAAAGTCATCCAAAAAATCATCGGTTATGCATTGAAAGATGTAGATGGTCTATTGACATTAGATGGCGGATTTTTCTCAAATATGGCTGAAAAATTAGTCAACACAGATAACGTAACAGCAGGTATCAATACAGAAGTAGGTAAGAAACAAGTAGCTGTGGATCTAGATGTGATCGTAGAATACGGTAAAGACATCGAAGATATTTACAACCAAATCAAAGAATTAATCAGTACTGAAGTAAACAATATGACACATTTAGATGTTATCGAAGTGAATGTGAATGTTGCAGATATCAAAACACAAGAAGAATACCAAAAAGATCAAGAAACAGTACAAGACAAAGTAACAGAAGCAGCAAAATCAACAGGACAATTTGCTTCACGCCAAACAGATAAAGCAAAATCTGCTGTAGGCAAAGGTGCACAAAAAGTCAAAGAAAATAACGAACCACGTGTACAATAAGAAGTAAGAAGTCAGTTAGGAGGAATTTAAAATGGGATTTATTTGGGCATTAATCGTCGGCGGTATCATTGGAGCAATTGCAGGAGCAATCACGAATAAAGGATCATCAATGGGAATCATCGCAAACATCATTGCTGGTTTAGTAGGTTCAGCAATTGGACAAGCTTTACTAGGGACTTGGGGACCAACAATTGCAGGAATGGCTATCATTCCATCATTGATCGGTGCAATCATTTTAGTATTAGTCGTTTCATTCTTTGCACGTAAATTATAAGCAAATTGAAGAAAAACTTATGTTGAAATGAAGAACAAATTTGAGAACCGTAGCGAAACTCGCTGCGGTTCTTTTTTATATATTTTATATGAAGTATTCTTTATTCCTTATGAAAAAATATCTTTAAAAATAAAAAAAGACGAAAATAAACGGTTTTCTATAAAAAGAAGACCGATTATTTTTTGTCTTTATTTGTGTGAAAAACGAAAAAGAGCACAACACATCAAGCTTTTATTAATTGTCTGTCTTTTATAAATGCAAGTATTAATTCAAAAAAACAGAAGAAAAAAACAACTACACCTTCTTTTATACTCGTAATCGTAGAAAGGAGGCGAAAAAAATGAATACATTACCTATCAATACAGGAGATACAGCATTCATGATTTTATGTACAGCAATGGTTTGCCTGATGACTCCTGGTCTAGCATTTTTTTACGGCGGATTAGCACGGAAGAATAATATACTAACGATCATGTCTCAATCTTTTCTCTCCGTTGGGATAACAACGATTATGTGGGTATTTGGTGGATTCGGATTGGCCTTTGGACGGGATATCGGCGGTGTTATTGGAAACCCGGCAGATTTCTTTTTGATGAGACATGTTACAAGCTTCCCCAACATGTTTCATGGTGCAACGATTCCATTTTTAATGTTCTTTCTTTACCAACTGATGTTTATCGTGATTACCGTTCCTTTGATGACAGGAGCTTTTGCAGGAAGATTGAATTTAAAAGGCTATATTATACTTGTTATTTTTTGGAATCTGCTGATTTATTTCCCTGTTTGCCACTGGATATGGGGCGGCGGATTTTTGGATCAGATGGGATTTAGAGATTTCGCTGGTGGAGCAGTCATCCACACGACAGCTGGATTCGGCTCTTTAGCATGTATCCTCACACTTGGTCAAAGAAAGATTCCTTTAGGAGAAAGAAGTCAGCATAGCAGTCTTATGGCAGCTGCTATCGGTACAGGACTGCTTTGGTTTGGCTGGTTCGGTTTTAATTCCGGTGGTGCACTTCGAGCAGATGAACAAGCAGTCAATGCATTTGGTTCAACATTCATCGCTCTTGCATTTGCGATGATTACTTGGCTGATCATTGCAAAAGTAAAAGGAAATGGCTTTGATTTTGTCGACGTACTAACAGGATCCGTTGCTGGATTGGCAGCCATTACGCCTTGTGCCGGTTATGTAGAAGCAAAAAGTGCCATGCTGATTGGGATCATTGCGGGTATCGTCTGTCATGCTGCTGTTGATTTTCGTAAAAAGAAACAATGGGATGATGCACTTGATGTGTGGGGTGTTCATGGCATGGGCGGATTCACAGGTACGATTCTGATAGGGATCTTTGCATCTAACAGCCATCTACTAACGAATCCAAGCAGCTGGTACTTCTTAGGGATTCAAGTGATTGGTGTCATCATTACTGCCGTGTATGCCTATGTGCTGACAACAGTGATTTTAAAATCGGCGATGCATTTTACAACGATCACTACTACAAAAGAAGAACAAGAAGAAGGATTGGACTTTTTCTTCTTTGGCAACAAACTCAATTGAAACAAATTCAAATAGAAAAGAGGAAGATTCATGCAACAAAGCAAAACGAAAATTCCTGCAAAAAAATTAACGTTCTTTGGCTTTTTGGCTATGACCATCTCAATGGTCGTTTCATTATATGAATATCCCACATTCGCGACCTCAGGCTTCAGCTTAGTATTTTTCTTGTTATTAGGCGGTTTGCTATGGTTTATCCCTGTGGCATTGTGCGCAGCAGAGATGGCAACGGTGAAAGGATGGGAAAAAGGCGGTGTCTATACTTGGGTCAGTCGCACATTGGGAAAACGATTCGGTTTTGCCGCAATCTTTTTCCAATGGTTTGAGATAACAGTTGGCTACTTGACCATGCTGTATTTCTTAACTGGTGCATTATCCTATGCAACGGGTATTGGTGCTATACAAAACAATAAATATCTGAAATTGGCAATCCTATTGATTATTTTCTGGGCTATTTTACTCTCACAGTTAAAAGGAACCAAATACACTTCATTGATTGCTCGGATCGGTTTTGTAGCTGGTATCTTGTTGCCAGCATTAGTCCTGTTTGGCTTAGGGATCCATTATGTCGCTTCAGGCGCTCCACTACAAACGACACTGTCTATGAAAACATTGATTCCTGATTTTTCGAAATTGCCTACGCTGGTTGTTTTTGTTTCCTTTATTTTAGCATATATGGGCGTAGAAACATCTGCCAGTCATGCAAATGAAATGGAAAACCCTAAAAAGAATTATCCATTAGCAATGTTTGTATTGGTTATTCTGGCAATCATTTTAGATACTTTTGGCGGATTGACCGTCGCTACTACAGTACCTCAACATGGTTTGTCTCTTAATACAGGGGTGATTCAATCGTTAGAATTCCTATTAAGACACATTGATCCAAATCTTGCATGGATTGCGAAAATTCTTGCGATTCTTGTTTGTTTAGGTGTCATCGGAGAAATTGCTTCTTGGGTAACCTCTCCTTCAAAAGCACTTCACGTAGCAGCAGAAGAAGGATTACTTCCTGAATATTTTGCAAAAGAAAACACACACGGTGTTCCTGCTCATTTGATGATCGCCAATGGGATCGTTGCAACAATCTGGGCAGCCGTCTTTACATTAAGCGGCGGGGGGAATAATCTTTCATTTCTTGCAGCGATGTCATTGACTGTTGTAATCTACCTGATGTTGTACTTTATGTTTTTCGCGGGCTATTTGAAGCTGGTTTTTAAAGATGACAGTCTTGAAAGAGCCTATCAGGTTCCAGGCGGAAAAGTTGTAAAAGTAATCGTTGCTTGTTTAGGTCTTTTGACTTCACTTTTTGCTTTTTGTATCTCATTTGTTCCACCTGCTAGTATCGCAGCTGGACAGCATGGGATTTATGAAACGATTCTGATTGTTTCTTATCTTATCGTCTTAGTTATTCCATTTACGATCTACGCATGCCGTCATAAATTCCAGCATGCAGAAAAATAAAAAATGAAAGCTGGTTATTCAAATGGAAGTAAAAGAATTAGAACAATTGATTGGAAAAAATTTCCACTATTATCAAACAGGACAAGTGGCGGATTACATTCCAGCATTAGCTGAAGTGGATCCTAAACAATTAGGTATGGCGATTTATGATTTGGATACAAAACAACTGATTGAGGGAGGAGATGCCGATGTGCGCTTTGCCATCGAAAGCATGTCAAAAGTTCCCGTATTGTTATTAGCAATCAAAGACAACGGAATAGAAAAAGTCTTTCAAACAATCAACACGGAACCAACCGGTTTTGCCTTCAATTCTATCATGAATATGGAAATCAATCATCGCAAACATCCAATGAATCCTTTTGTTAATGCAGGAGCGATTGCAACAACCTCGTTGATTGCCGGTAAAGATGCAGATGAAAAATTTGAGCGAATCTTGTCATTTATGAAAGAGATCTGTGATGATCCTAATATCACATTGAATGAAGAAATCTATCATTCTGAATCAAGAACAGGTGATATCAATCGCTCTCTTGCTTACTATATGAAAGGTAATCAAATGATCGAAGGAGACGTACCGGAGATACTCGATGCTTATTTCAGACAATGCTCCCTCAATGTCACCGCTACAGGCATAGCAAAATTAGCTGCTGTGCTGGCAAATAAAGGAATTGCTCCTTGGGATGGCAAACAAATCATTACTGAAGAAAGTGCTACAATCGTCAAATCAATTATGACAACTGCTGGTTTGTATGATGAATCAGGAGAGTTTTCCGTCCATGTTGGTGTACCTGCAAAAAGCGGTGTAGGCGGCGGGTTGATGGCAGCTGTGCCAAATCGTTACGGCATAGGTGTCTTCAGCCCGGCACTAGATCCATTTGGTAACAGCGCAGCTGGTATCCAATTGTTGAAAGATGTAGTCAAAGAACTAGACGCTGACATCTTTGAATAACCATTCTTGAAAGAGGCTGGGGTAAAAGTCCAAACGGCTCAAAGTTACCTACAATGAGGCTGAAATTGTGAGCTTGTTTGACTTTTGTCCCAGTTTCTTTTTTTATTGGTTTTTGAAAGGGCTTTTCTAAATAAAAAGGAAACAAAAATATGATTTACAGATATGATTAAATAAACTCATAAGAAAAACTGGAGGCGTGTATCAGGAATGCTGGAAAATTACATCGAGCGAAATATATTTAGAAAAGTGTATCTGTGTGAACAATTATTTGAATTCCAAGAAATAGATATCGAACAAACAGCTATTTCTCTAAGGGTGACTACACCAACGATCCTTCACGATCTAGAAAGTCTAGCCGAGTGTCTAGAATATTGTATAAAAGAACAAGTAAGAGAGAAGCATAAGTATAAACTCGTATTCAAACATGGTATTGCTCTTTCTGAGCTCACACAGTTTCTGTACGGTCAATCTTATTTTTTAAAGTTTTTAAGTTATTATTTTGATGGTATATTCACGAGTACAGAACTGGCTGATCTTGAATTTATTTCTTTGAGCAAAGTATATACAATCAAAAAAATCGTATTGGATTTTTTAAAGAAAATGATTATTTGAAAAATAAAGAAATCATTATCCCAGAATTTGACTCGCGGAACATCTTGCTAGCTTTAGTACGCTATGTCAATTGGGAAGGCTATGAAAATAAAAATCCGTATGTAGAAGAAGCTTGTAACGAGTTGATTGATTATGTAGAGACTCATTTTTTTAAAAGAAGATATTCGGAAGATGAAAAGTCCTTTATCATACGAGGAATAGAGATCGCAATCGGAAGAAAGGCATTTCCCCTTGGACTGAAAGAAGAAGATAAGAAAAGCGCAGAAACGAAGCCGTTATTTCAATTAGTTTGTCAAGGATTGGAAGAGCAAAAAGGAATTCTAGACTTACAAGAAGAAGATGTCTATTATATTTTTTCCTTGTTCAACAGTAGAAATTATACCAATGAGAACATGGAGCTGTTAAGAAAAGATTTCGAAGTTGTTTATAAAAATTTTGTTCTCAATGACCTATCACTGAATGAATTGATTTTACAGATTATTAGTATCGCTGAAATCGACGATGCAGAAAATTTTATTTTCAAGCAATCCTTTTTACAATTTGTCCGTACGTTGTGGGCAGATGGACAAGTATTTTTACCGGAAAGGATCTATCTTCTATCAGAAAAAGAACAACTTCTGTACGGAAAAATTGTAGAAATATTGGAAGAGTGGAAAAAGAAAAATCAAATCCAACTAAGATGGAATGAAAATTTCATTCGAAAATTCGTCAAAAGTCTTTCTTTGATCAACAGTGAACAAGCGGGGAGACAGGAAATAGAAATTTTTGTTGTTTCAGAAAGTTCAGTCAAACAATTTTTTTATCGAACCCAATTTCATTTGTATGCGGAAGAAGGCATCGCCGAAATAAATCCTATTTTATTTCGTTCATTAGAAGAATTGCCTGATGAATGTCTATGTGCGAAAAAAAGAGTGGTTTTGTGCGATGCTGCTAGCTATCAAAATGGATTAGAAACTGAAAAGACAAAGATCTATCCAATCTCATTAAAAGGTGCAAACATCCATTTGTATCATATTGCTCAGGAACTTCACCTATTAAAAAAACATATTTCTTGATGAGACCTTAATTAGGAGACCTTCTACAAAGCTTTTTAATTGTCTGTAGAAGGTTTTTATTTGAGTCCTGATTCGTGCGAAGATCTACTTATATAACAAGCTTTCTCTGAAATTTTTTTAAAATGCTATTGACTTAGAGTCAACTCTAAGTAGTAGAATAGATAAAGTGTAACAAATCTATTTTCATTAAAAGAAGATAGTACGGAGGAGAGAATGTATTATGAGTACAGTATTACATGTATTGGATGCAATCAATAGCCCCGCAGATGTCAAAAAATTATCTGTTGAGGAAATGAAACAGTTGGCAGAAGAGATGCGCCAAAAAATCTTGCAAAAGGACAGCGATGTAGGTGGGCACGTTGGTCCGAATCTAGGTGTAGTAGAATTAACGATTGCGTTTCATTATGTATTTGATTCACCAAAGGATAAAATCGTTTGGGATGTTTCCCATCAGTCTTATGGTCATAAGCTTTTAACTGGTCGAAAAAATGGTTTTGAAAAAGGACATTACCGTGAAGTGAGCGGATATTCCAACCAACATGAAAGTAAACATGACTATTTTACAGTGGGGCACACATCTACATCTATCAGCTTAGCAACAGGTTTAGCTAAAGCGAGAGATCTGAAGAAAGAATCAGGAAATGTGGTAGCATTTATCGGTGACGGCTCCCTAAGTGGTGGCTTAGCTTTTGAAGGATTGAACAATGGTGGTGTTTTACAATCCAATCTAATCGTATTAGTAAACGATAATGAGATGTCTATTGATGAGAACCATGGCAGTTTATATAAAAACTTAGCTGAGCTTCGTCAAACCAACGGTAAAAGCAGCAATAACCTATTTAAAGCAATGGGATTTGATTATCGTTACGTGGATAATGGAAACGATCTGGAAACGGTGATCCGTTTATTTGAAGAAGTAAAAGATATTGATCATCCGATTGTACTTCACGTACATACGGAAAAAGGTCGCGGTTATCAGCCGGCAATCGATAATAAAATGAAATATCATTGGCATGTACCATTTGATCTGTCCACTGGGGAGGCAAAGCAAGTAACTTCTGGAGAAACATTTAATATGATCATCATGGATTATTTGGATAAGAAAATGCAAACAAGTACAGCTCCTATTGCCGCAGTCAATGCAGCGATACCAGGCGCCTTTGGACTGAAAACATTCCAAGAAAAACATCCAGATCATTATTTTGACGTGGGGATCGCTGAACAGCACTCTATCACTTTCGCTTCTGCTTTGGCTTCTCAGGGAGTACGTCCAGTCGTCTTCCAATCAAGTACTTTCTTGCAACGGGCATATGATCAATTATCACATGATTTAGCGATCAACGAGAATCCAGTGATTATTTTAGTCGGTGGCGGAACGATCTCAGCTAGTGACCGAACACACCAAGGAACATTTGACATTCCTTACTTATCAAGTATACCGAACATCAAATATCTTGCTCCAGCAACAAAAGAGGATATGATCTCTATGCTAGATTGGGCGTTCGAACAAACAGCGCAGCCTGTAGCAATCCGGATTCCTACACATGGTGTAGAACATGGTACAGCTATCGCAAATGATTATAGTATTCCAGCCTATCAAACAGTAAATAATGGAGGAAAAGTAGCAATTTTAGCTTTAGGCGGTTTTCTTGAATTAGGAAAAGAAACAGTAAAAGCTTTTAGAAAAAAAGGAATCGAAGCAACGTTGATCAATCCAGGAACGATCACAGAAAATGACGTAGAAACATTAGATAAATTAAAAGAAACACATGAATTAGTCATCACATTAGAAGATGGTAGTTTGTCAGGAGGATTTGGCGAAAATATCAGTCGTTATTATGGTGATTCTTCAATGAACGTATTAAATTTTGGTGCAGAGAAAGAATTCACGGATAGCGTTCCTGTAGGGCAGCTTTATGAACGTTATCATTTAACACCAAAACAAATCGTTGAAGATAGTCTGCGTGTCTTGAATATTCAATAATTCATTATGCTCACCATCCAGATAATTGTTTATACTAGTATCTGGATGGTTTTTTCATTATAAAAAGCAAAGGGGTGGATGTTATGTATCAGCAAGTAGAAGAATATGTCAAAAAGTTCCAAAAAAAATATCCTAGTTATCAATCAGAAAAATTAGGTTTCTTTTCATTTGAGGATACAGAAAAAATGGCAGACGAGTTGAGCGAACTAGTTGTAAAAAAGATAAAGACTGGTACATCAAGTGGTTACGATCTGTATAAACAAGAGAATGAGCCTTTACCAAAAGTTGGTCAATTAGACGTGGTCCTGAATGGAAAAAATGAACCAGTTTGTATCATCAAAAATATAAATGTGACCATCTTGCCTTTTAGTGAAGTCACGAAAGAGCATGCTTGGAAAGAAGTAGAAGGGGATCGGACATTAGTTTATTGGCGGAAAGTCCATGCTGAGTTTTTTAAACATGCTTATAAAGAAGCGTTGAACATAGAATTTACAGAAGAGAAGCTGGTCGTATACGAAGAATTTGAAGTAATTTTCTTTTAGTAAGAAAGGTCTGCTGAAAGAAATAGCTCATTATTGACTCCTGAATAGAAAAGGGTTACATTTTTATATGAAGCTGTATTTTTATATAACATTACTGGAGGAGATATTGTGGATACACTGGAACAAATCAAAGGCGGAGTCGTCGTTTCTTGTCAAGCTTTGGAAAACGAGCCGCTACACAGTTCTTTTATTATGGGGAGAATGGCTTTGGCTGCAAAAGAAGGCGGAGCAGTTGGTATTCGAGCAAATACGACAGAAGATATCAATGAAATCAAGCGAATCGTTGATTTACCGGTAATAGGGATTATCAAAAGAGATTACGATGGGTCAGAAGTGTTTATTACTGCGACAGAAAAAGAAGTGGAAGAACTTTTGGAGACGCAAGCAGAAATCATTGCACTGGATGCAACTTCTCGTAAACGTCCGACAGAAAAAACAACTGCTGAACTTGTCCAAATGATTCACGAACACGGTCGGTTAGCTATGGCAGATATTTCGACTTTTGAGGAAGCGATTCAAGCGCAAGAAGATGGTTTTGATCTTTTGTCTACGACTTTAGCAGGCTATACAGAATATTCACGAAAGACGCAGACACCTGATTTTGATTTATTGAATCAAATCATAGAACAAGTCGATATCCCAGTAATTATGGAAGGACATACTGACTCTCCTGAACAAGTAGAGAAAGCATATGAATTAGGTGCTTTTTCAGTCGTAGTTGGATCTATTATCACCCGTCCGCAATTGATCACTAAAAGATATGTCGAAGCCGCAAGTAAAGCAAATAACTAAAAAACACGCACGGTACAGATTCTTGACAAAAAAGAAAAATTGATAGATAGTTTAAAGCAGATTCTAAGAAGATGAAAAAAGCATTACTTTTCATTTTGTCTTCAAGATCTGCTTTTTAACGAATTTTATAGAAAGAAGGCGAAACCATGTTTGAACGGAGTCCTTCAGAATTGACAGAACGTGAAAATTACAAGTTGCTGATTGGTTCAGTCATCCCTAGACCAGTAGCAGTAGTAACGACTAAATCAGCAAAAGATATAGTGAATATCGCACCCTTCAGTTACTTCAATATCGTCAGTTCGAATCCACCCATCTTATCCTTGGCGATCCAGAGAAAACAAGATGCAGTAAAAGACACAGCAAAGAATATTCTTGAGACAAGAGAAGCTGTTATCCATATCCTTGATGAGGACAACGTAGAAGAAGTAAATAAAACAGCAGCCAATCTGCCTAATGAGGAAAGCGAACTGTACCTGACTGACTTGACTTTAACTGATTCAGTAATCATTTCAGTACCAGCATTGACAGAAGCAAAAGTTCGTTTTGAAACATCCTTGTATGAACATGTCGAGATACGGAATAAAAATAAAGTAACAGCTGATTTATTTTTGCTAGAAGTACAGAAATATCATTTAAATGAAACAGTCTATGATGATAAGACAGGAAGGATCGATCCAAGAAAATTGAATGCTGTAAGCCGTTTGGCAGGAAATGATTATGCAGCAATAGGAGAAATTTTCACGATTGCACGTCCCGAATAAAAAGGAGCACTAGTTATGTTAAAAATAAGCTATAAACCATCGACAGATTCAAAAGAAATGAAAAAAGAATATGAAACAGTGAATGATTTTCTGCAAGGGCAGTACTTAGAAGTTCCGCCATTGCAAGACCATTTTGTCGTTACTACTGTTACTTTAGATGGTAAGGAAATAGAAATGCCAGATCAAACGATTAGCGGATTGTTTAATTACTTTAACAAATAAATATTTATTCCGAAAAGTGAAAAAACACATAAAACTAAAAATTATCAAAGAATCCTGGTGCAACTGAAAGAATTTGCAACGGGATTCTTTCAACTTATTTGTTATTTTTTTCTAAAAAATATTAAAGATTGTTAAATTTCACTATTTCATTTCAAATTCCATTGCCTAATCATTAGGAAAAGTCTATCATGAAATCGTAAATAGAATATAGTAATAACCTTGTTAGGTGAGGCTCCTATACAAACATAGGCTGTTGCCCAGAAACGTCGAAAGTCGCCAATGGGTAAAACAGAAACTGTCGGATTAAGGCTTTTTCCAATAGCTAAGAATGTTTTCTTTACGTTGTATAGTGCTAAAACTCGGACGATGAGATGATGCTAGGTCAGAATTCTTGTTCGAAAAGGTTTCTGACCTTTTCTTTATATTTTTGTGACTGACTTATTTGATGAGACAAACTCGCTCCTCACCTGACAAGTGGATTGCTGTGTGAGGAGGAGATGCGGTGAAAAAAAGAAAAAAGATCGATTGGTGGATTTTGGGTCCTTATTTGACTTTGTCCATGATCGGTCTTTTAGAAGTATACAGTGCCAGTTCTTATCGTTTATTGCAAGCCGATGAAAATACAAAAAGTCTATTATTGCGTCAACTAATTTTCATATTTTTGAGTTGGAGCGTGATCTTCTTAGCTCGTTCAGTCAAACTACACTATTTACTTCACCCTAAAATAGCAGGATACGGTTTAGCCTTATCAATTTTCTTTTTAGTATTAGTAAGAATAGGGATATTCGGTGTCACTGTCAATGGCGCACAACGTTGGATCTCTCTGTTTGGCATTCAATTCCAGCCTTCTGAACTGGCAAATCTTTTTTTGATTTTTTATTTAAGCTGGTTTTTTCGTGACGGAAATAGTAGCCCAAAAGATCTAAAAAAACCATTCCTGATTACAGTAGGTATAACTTTTCTGATTTTATTCCAGCCAAAGATTGCTGGAGCATTGATGATCCTTTCGATTGCGTGGATCATATTTTGGGCAGCGGCGGTTCCATTTAAAAAAGGGATCTATCTAATCGTTACTTTTTCTGCATTGCTGATTGGAGCAGCAGGCGGGGTATTATATTTAGGAAATAAAGGTTGGCTTCCACAGATGTTTAATCATGCTTATGAAAGGATCGCGACTTTAAGAGATCCTTTTATCGATAGTCATGGTGCGGGCTATCAAATGACCCATTCGTTTTATGCACTATATAATGGTGGCATATTTGGGCGGGGATTAGGAAATAGTATCACAAAAAAAGGGTATCTTCCAGAGACAGAAACAGATTTTATTTTTTCGATTATTACAGAAGAGCTTGGGCTAATCGGTGCATTGTGTGTGCTTTTCTTATTGTTCTCATTATGCATGAGAATCTTTTGTTTAAGCAGTCGCTGTAAAAATCAGCAAGCTGGATTGTTTCTTTTAGGATTCGGAACTTTGCTATTCGTTCAGACGATAATGAACGTGGGAAGTATCGCGGGGCTGATGCCAATGACTGGTGTGCCATTGCCATTTGTTAGCTACGGAGGAACAAGTTATCTGATCCTTTCTTTAGGAATCGGAATCACGTTGAATATTTCTTCAAAGATACAGGCCGAAGAGTTGCCGCTCTATCGAACTGAAAAACAATAAAGAGAAACTGAGAAACTCTCAGTTTGAATTATCATAAAGTACAATCTTTTATTTTTCAAGCGAGAGGTTCTTTTAGAAAGAGGAATTCGCAATGAAAGTATCTCAAAAAATCATATTATCTATTTTGTTACTGCTTACATTAGTAGTTGGCTATTTTTCGATTGAGTTTATCCATGGATTTTCGTCTGCAAAACAGAGTTCAACTGTGAAAAAGGTAGAGCCGAAAAGTGTCCCTACCACACTAAATGTGGCTTTGATTGGTTCAGATGCTCGTTCGAAAGACGAAAACGGTCGCTCGGATTCACTTCTGGTTGCACAATACAACCAGAAAACACAACAAGCAAAACTGATCTCTATCATGAGAGATTCATATGTCGATATTCCAGGTTACGGAATGAATAAGATAAATGTAGCTTACTCTTATGGGGGAGTTGATTTATTAAATCAAACATTAAAGGAAAATTTCAAATTTTAAGCTCCCTATTATGCAAGTATCACATTTCAAGATTTTATCGATTGCGTTAATGAACTGTTTCCTGGTGGAGTCAAGATCGATGCAGAAAAATCTCTAGATTTAGATGGCGTATATATAAACAAAGGAGAGCAAGTGATGGATGGTAATACTTTACTCCAGTATGCTCGATTTCGGGAAGACAAAGAAGGAGACTTCGGGAGGATCAGAAGGCAGCAGCAAGTGATCAAAGCTATCTCTCAGCAGCTGAAAGACGTAACTTCAATATTCAAGCTACCCAAAGCGGTTGGGAAATTACTTGGTAGTATCCAAACGAACCTTCCAGAAAGTGTGCTTCTGGATTGTGGTATGGATTTCCTCAAAAACAATAATAAAAAGATTGATACATTATCCGTACCAGTAGACGGCAGTTGGGACTTCAACGACAATACGCCTTCCGGAAGTGTTCTGGAATTAGATTTGACCAAAAACCAAGAAGCAATCAAAAAATTTCTGAATAATTAAGTAAAGAAAATAAAAGAAGTTAGAAATAACAATCTATGTTATGTTCTGACTTGAGAGTATAAAATATTTTGTGTAAATGAAAAAATCCATACAAAAAAGGAAGTCCCTTCTGTAGAATAAAGTTAACGACAACCAATTCACAGA